>JAKAJA010000273.1 GCA_021814085.1 Acidobacteriota bacterium
GATGTCCTCCGCCTCGATACCCATGAGGGCCGCCATGGCCCCCACGCCCACGGGGACGGCCTCCTGCATGAACTTGCCACGCAGGCGCACGGTCCTCACGGCGTCCTCGAAGGGGAGGGCTCCCGCGGCCACCAGGGCGCTGTACTCGCCCAGCGAGTGACCCGCGAGGAAGGCGGGCTGCAGCGTGGGCATGGCCCCGCGCAGGGCACGCCAGGCCGCGATGGAAACGGCCAGAACCCCTGGCTGCGTGTTGGCCGTGAGGTTCAGGTCTTCCACCGGCCCATTCCAGAGTAGCTCGTGGAAGGTCTCCCCAAGGACCCTGTCGGCGGCGTAAAAGGCCTCTGCGGCCTCCGGGAAGCGCATGGCCAGGTCCTTGCCCATGCCAACGTACTGGGAAGCCTGACCGGGAAAAACGACGGCGATTGTCATGGTGCCCCCATCTCCTGACGCTAGATAGTCATGTCCTGTTTCAAGGCTCCCCTCTGGCCCGCATTCCCATCCCCGTGTTCGTGCCCCCGGCCGTACCTGCCCTGGCGTCGTCGCGAGGGCCGCGGGGCTTCGGTTCCACGGGCACCGATCTATTTCTACCAGCGCACCAACGCTGAACCCCATGTGAGGCCAGCGCCGAATGCGGCAAAGAGGAGGACGTCGTTTTGCGAAACCTTGCCGGCGCGCACCATCTCGTCGAGGGCGATGGGGATGGAGCCCGCGGAAGTGTTTCCGATGCGGTCGATATTCAGGTAGATCTCCTCGGGGGGCCAGCCCAGCCTGTCCGCCACGGCGTTGATGATGCGCGTGTTGGCCTGGTGGGGCACGAACCAGCGCACGTCGGCCGGTTCCAGCCCCGCCTTCGCGATGGCGTCGCGACATGCGCTCTCGATGGAGCGGACGGCGATTTTGAAGGTCTCGTTGCCCTTCATCTTGATGGTGTGGAGGTTGGCGTCGATCATCTCGTGGCTCACGGGGATCTTGCTGCCGCCCCCGGGGAGGGTGATGAAGTCCGCCATCGAGCCGTCCGCGTGCAGTGATGTGGAGAGGACTCCCCGGTCGCCCTCGGAGGCCGTGAGGAGGACCGCGCCGCAGCCGTCCCCGAAGAGGACGCACGTGGCCCTG
Organism: Acidobacteriota bacterium; assembly: GCA_021814085.1. GTDB lineage: Bacteria > Acidobacteriota > UBA4820 > UBA4820 > DSQY01 > JAKAJA01. The sequence continues at coordinate 1,114 of JAKAJA010000273.1, forward strand.
TCCGCCCAATCCACGAACTTGGTGAGGATCTCTCCGCCTATGACGAGGACGTTCCCGTACGTGCCCGTCCTGATGAACTGGTCCGCCACGCCGAGGGCGTACACGAAGCCCGAACAGCCGGCCTGCATGTCGAAGGCGGCCGCCTTTTTCGCCCCGAGCATCTCTTGCACGAAGCAGGACGTCGCGGGGATGGGCTGGTCCATGGTGACCGTAGCCAGGATGATGAGGTCCAGGTCTTCCGCCTTGAGCCCTGCCATCTCGATCGCCTGGCGGCCCGCCTCGGCGGCGAACTTGGAGAGGCTCTCATCCTTGCCGGCCTTGTGGCGCTCGCGGATCCCCGTTCGCGTGGTGATCCACTCGTCGGTGGTGTCCACGATTTTTTCCAGATCGGCGTTGGTCAGGATGCCCTGGGGGACGGAGTGTCCGGTGCCGCTAATTCGCGATCGAATGCTTCCCGTTGCCATTGGTGGTTTCCCTCATCCGCGAATGGATCTGGTCGACGATCCGCTGGTTAAGACCGGCGACGCAGAAGTCGCGTGCCAGCCTCAAGGCGTTCATGATGGCCTTGGGCTGGGATCTGCCGTGGCAGATGATGGTGACGGCTTTCACGCCGAGGAGCAGGGCGCCACCGTACTCCGCGTAGTCCATTTTTGCCTTGAGCTCGGTGAACACGGGCTTGGAGAGGACGTATCCCATCTTGGTCCTGAGGCTCTTGGCGAAGCCCGCGCGGAGCGCCTGGGACATGTACTCGTAGACCGATTCGCCTGTCTTGAGAACCACGTTCCCCGTGAAGCCGTCGGTGACGATGACGTCCGCCTCGCCTGCGAAGATGCCGTGGCCCTCCACGTTGCCCGTGAAGTTGATGTCGCTCTGCTGAAGCAGCTTGAAGACCTCCTTGGTGAGGTCGTTGCCCTTGATGTCCTCCTCGCCGATGGAGAGGAGGGCGACTCGGGGGTGTTCGATGCCGGTGACCTGGGAGGCGAAGATGCTCCCCATGATGGCGAACTGATGGAGGTGCGAGGCCTTGCAATCGCTGTTCGCCCCCACGTCGAGGATGAGCGAAGCACCTTTGGGATGGGGTATCCAGACGGCGAGGGCCGGACGCTCTACCACCTCGATGCCGCCGATGACCAGCTTGGCCGTGGCCATGACGGCGCCCGTGTTTCCCGCGGAGACCAGGCCCTGGGCCTCGCCGGACTTCACGAGCTCCCCCGCGATGCGGAGGCTGCTCCGACGCTTCTTTCTGATGGGGGTCATGGGCGGATCGTCCATGGTCACCACCTCTTCGGCGTGGACGATGGAGACCCCGTCCTCTACCTTCAGGCGGACCAACTCCCGCTGGAGCTTGGCCTCGTCCCCTACGAGGATGGTGTGAACGCCGAAGCGTCTGTAGGCCTCCACCGCTCCGACGATCTCAGGTAGCGGTGCCCTGTCCCCCCCCATCGCGTCTAAGGCGATGCGGATGGTCATCTAGCGATCAGGCCTCTTTGACTTTGATGATTTCCCGTCCGTCATAGTGCCCGCACGCAAGGCATACCTGGTGAGGCAGCTTGGGCTCGTGACACTTGGGGCATGGCGTGGCGTTGGGCACTGCCAGCGCGTCGCCCGTGCGGCGCTTGTTGCGGCGGGTCTTGGAATGGCGTCGTCTGGGGTTAGGCATGGGTCTGGCTCCTATGATTTCGGTTGGAACTGGCTCAGGGCCGTCCACCGGGAGTCCGCCTCGGGCGGGCAGGGGCAGGCGCCCTCGTTCAGGTTGGCCCCACATCTGAGACAGAGGCCCTTGCAGTCTGGGCGGCAGAGGGCCTTCTCCGGGACTTCCAAATACATCTGCTGGGCCAGCAGGTCTTCGAGCGACAGCATGTCCTCCTCGTAGTAGATGACCTGCGTTTCTTGGAGGACCACTTCCGTTTCTTCCTCCGGGATGGGAGCCTGGTGGGCAGGACGGTAATCCAGGATGAACTCCGCGGAACCCTCCAGGCGGGCCTCCTCTAGACAGCGGGAGCAGGGGAGCACGGCCTCATAGTCGAAGCCTCCCTCGAGGCGGTGGCCGGTCTCCACGGGAGACACGGTCATGGCCAGCGTCACGGGGGCCACCCGGGCTTCGTAATGGTAACCGAGGTCAAGGGTCACTGGGCCCACCTTCTCGCGAAACAGGGTCGGCTGCGTGATGTCCGAGAGACGGATCCGCATTGCCGCCACCTCCAGCCAAGCGTATGATACTAACATACTTAGCCCCTATTGTCAAGGTTCCAGGGGGCGCGGGTGTGCCGACTTCACGGGGGGCGGGCTGGCGGAAGATAACATCGGCCCGGTTGTGGGATTGCTGGGGGAGGCAGGGGGATGGCTGCTACCCCAGATCGCCGATCTGGTGACGCAGATCTGGAATCGCCCACCCCCTTGGGCGGTTGGGAGGGATATGGACAAGGGCTTCCTTGGCACAACCACTGGATTTGAGGTGCACGAGTGACCCGGCAGGGGGGTGACCGGCCGGCCACGGGGAGGTGGGAATTCCCCCTGGTGGGGATCGGGGCCTTGCTGTGCCTGCTCTACTGGTTTGCCGAGGCCATGATTGAAGCGAATGTCTTCCAGCTGGGCGCTCTCCGAGACAGGTTCCTGCAGCCCGATGCGGCCGAGATCACCGAGCGCATAGCGGTCTGTTTGCTCATCATGGCGCTGGCCTTCATCTCGGACTTCTTTTCGGCTCAGCGCAGGCGGTACGCCAGCAGGGCTAGGGCCGACGAGGAACGCTACCAGAGGCTCCTTGAATCGGCCCTCGAAGGGGTATGGATTACCGATGAGCAGGGGCGGACCACTTTCGTCAACCCCTTCCTTACGGAAATGCTGGGGTACGGCGAGGCCGAGCTTGTCGGCC
>JAKAJA010000274.1 GCA_021814085.1 Acidobacteriota bacterium
ATGAACTGGGCCGCGTAGAGGTTGCCCAGAGCGTAGGTGGGGAAGTAGCCGATGAGGCCCACGCTCCAGTGCACGTCCTGCAGGACCCCTTCCCGATCGCAGGGGGGGACGATGCCGAAGAAGGACTTGAACTTTTCATTCCACGCCGAGGGAAGATCCTTCGCCTCCAGCTTGCCCGCCAGGAGGGCGCTCTCCAGCTCGAAGCGCAGGATGATGTGCAGGTTGTAGGTGACCTCGTCGGCCTCCACGCGGATGAGGGACGGCTCCACCACGTTCACGGCGCGGTAGAAACCTTCCTCGGCCACGTCGTCCAGGACGCCTGGGAAAGCGGCCTTCAGCTCCGGGTAGTACCGTCGCCAGAAGGGCCGTGAGCGCCCGATCATGTTCTCCCAGAACCTCGACTGGCTCTCGTGGATGCCCAGGGAGCAGGCTTGCCCCGCAGGGTCCCTGAAGCGCTTGGGGTCGAGGCCCTGCTCGTAGAGGGCGTGGCCGGCCTCGTGCATGGTCCCGAAGAGGGCCATGTTGAGGAAGGTCTCGCTGTAGCGCGTGGTGATGCGCACGTCGCCCAGGGTCCCGTTGGTGAAGGGGTGTGCGGAGACGTCGAGGCGGCCCGCCTCGAGGTCGTAGCCCATGGCCGTCATGACCTTGCGGCCGAAGGCCTCCTGCCCCGCCAGGGGATAGGTGCGCTTGACCACGTCCTGCGTGGGCGGGTTGGGGGAGCCCTTGATCTTGTCCAGGAGCGGCACGAGGCGGTCGCGGAGGTCGGAGAAGGTGGCCTTGAGGGCGGTCTCGGTCATGCCGGGCTCGTACTCGTCCAGGAGGGCGTCGTAGGCGTTGCCGCCCCCGGCGATGGCGTGGGCCATCTCCCGCGTGATCCGGACCACCGCCTCAAGGTGGGGCCTGAAGGCGTTGAAGTCGTCGTTCTGACGGGCCTCCGCCCAGACGGCCTGGGCCGTGGCCACGACGCGGGCGCGCTCGGAGACCAGGCGCTCCGGAACCTTGACGGCGCGGTCGCAGGCGCGCTTGGCCTCGCGCACGTCCGCCGCGAGATCGAGGGGCAGGTCGTTCCGGGAGGACAGCTCGGCGATGATCTCACCGAGCTCGGGGTCCGTCATCCCCCGGTGCGCGATGGCCGCCAGGGCCCCCTGCTGGTACCCCCGCTGTTCCACGCCCTTGGGGGGCATCATCACTTGCTGGTCCCAGTCCAGGAGCTGTTGGACCTCCTGCAGATCGTGGATGGTCCGGCATTTGTCGTAGAACTGTTCGGTCCTGTCCGTCATGCGCTCACCCCCATGGGTTCCAGCCGCCTCGTCATGCCAACCCAGATTGTAACAGACGGCCTCGGCTCTCCACTCCGCCGGCCGCCCGGCGTAGCATCAATAGGTGAAGGGGTCCCAGGGCGGAAGGACGATGGGCTCGCCCTGTGCCAGCTTGAGGAGATCTGCCGGCACGTGCTTCTTGTTCACGAGCATCTCGAAGACGTGGGCGTCGAACCAGCCGTCGGTGATGGTGAAGTAACCGTCCTTTCCCTTTTTGTCGCCCCAGGAGTTTTCTACCTTCCATTTGTCTGGTTTGCCTCCGGTGATGTTCACCCCCACGAAGACCATGCAGTGGTTGGCCGCGTCCTGGAGGTAGGCGAGGGCATCCGCCTTATCCATGGTGAAGGAGAGACCGAAGAGGTCGGCGTAGTCCTGGATGCCCTCATCCCAGATGCCGTCCTTGGTGTACCTTTGGACCGAGGAGTTGCAGCAGAACCAGACGGGGTCGTCGGCCAGGATGCTCGCCGAGGCCATCTGCTTCATCTGGGCCGTGGTGATGTTGAGCTCGGACATGTCGGCCCCGTCCGCCGAGTCCCGGTTCCAGGCGAAGCGCAGGACGCGGTTCATGGGCTTGCCGGGGTAGTTCGCGAAGGCCACGTAGTCCCTCAGGCTGGCGCCGAGGAAATCCTTGTAGAACGACTGCGGGGTGTACGTCTTTGGCTCGCTCACCTTCTTGTCCTTGTCCTCGTAGCGCCAGGTGAACTCCTTGGGGGGCTCGCCGAGGCAGAGGACGAGGACGCGATAGATCTGTTTGAGGATGTCCGCCTTGGCGGCGCGGAGTTTCTCGATGCTGGCGCCCGCGGCGGCCTGCGTGCGGAGGGAGAGGATGCCCTTGCGCATGAGGGCCGAGAGGAGGGCGTTCATCTGATCCGTGTGGGCGGCGCTCCAGGTGTCGGGCATGACGTTCTTGGGCACAGCGCCGTATTTGTCCATGAGGTAGAGGGCGAAGTTCCAGTCCCCGCCATCCTCGATGGGCTTGGTGAGGAGGAGCCAGTTCTTGCGCGAGTCCGGGGGCTCCTCGCGCAGGGCGATGGCCAGCTCGAGGCTCCGGTTCGCGCGCTCCATCTTGTCCCAGAACTGGCTGTAGGCCTGGGAGAGCTCGAAGTTCTCGAGGTTGTACTTCTTCATGGCCACGGGCCGAAGCTCGTTGAGCCCCGCGAAGAGCCAGCAGCGCCCCGTCTGCTCCTGGGACGTGATCTTGCCCGCCTTCACGACGTGGGTGAAGAGACCGTCCTCCGCGATGACCTTGGCGTGGTCCGCCACGAGACCGTTGAGCTCGTTCTCGGCGAGGGCGTTCTGCACGGCCTTCAGTTCGGGAGTGAGGACGAGGGACTTTTGGATGGCCGCGGTCATCTCGGGTGTGAGGGCCGCCTCGGCGCTCGGGGATTCGCCGGGGCCGGGGACGTACTGGGCGAAGAGGGAGAGGGTGGCTCCCGCAAGGATCGAGCACAGGATACGGCGCACACTGGTGATCATGAAGGCCTCCTCGTGGCTGGATCGTCCCCCATGGCCGGCCGGCCGGGGACGCCAGCCGCCATTGTGTTCCGGGTTCCACGGAACGGGCAAGAGCCTGCTTAGGACGGCCATGTCGTCCCCGGGCTGGCCCTCGTCGTACAATGCCCCGGGTGGAACGCGGGCGCGAGCCCGCCGACGTTCGTGGAGGAGAACACCGATGATGCGCACGATGGCCCGAATCCTAGTTCTGGTGCTTTCCCTCGCGGCCCTGGCCGCGGCCGCCCTCCCGCGCAAGGACCTTACGGTGGCAGAGGCATTGAGCCCCGGGGCCTTCGGCGGAAACCAGCCCAAGGCAGTGAAGTGGATGCCCGATGGGAAGGCCTTCGCCTACTTCGATCCAGCGCCGCGGGGGCAGCACTCCGACCTCATGGTGTGCGACGCGGCAACCCTCGCCAGGAAACCCCTCCTCACGCAGGCGGCCTTCAGGGCCGCGTACGGAAATATCGCCGGCGTCAAAGGCGACGAACTGGCAAAGGCGAGCTTCGGTTCCTACTCCTTCTCCCCCAAGGGGCGCTTCCTTTTGTTGGACGGTCCCGACGGCTTCTATCTGTGGGATCTCCAGGCCGCCGCCTTGAAGCACCTCACCGCCGAGGCGGATGAGGCCGACGTGCTGACCTTCTCTCCCGACGAAGGACGCCTCGCCTACACGGCGAAGGGAAACCTCAACGTCCTCGACCTCAAGAGCGGAAGCAAAACCCTCCTGGCCGAGGGCAAGGCGCCTCTCGTCACGTGCGGAGAGGTGGACTGGCTCTACGGCGAGGAGCTGGACCTGGACCGCGCCTTCTGGTGGAGCCCCGACGGGAAGAGCATCGCCTACCTGCGCTTCGACGAGACGGGGGTCTACAGAGACCCCATGGTTGACGAGAGCAGGATCCACCCCGAAGTGAAGGAGCAGTTCTACCCCCGTCCCGGGGACGCCCTCCCGAAGGTGACCCTCCACGTCGTTCCCGCGTGCGGCGGGCCGTCCGTTGCCGTCGCGGGGGCCGGTTCGGGCGAGGGATACTTGCCCCGCGCCACGTGGCTGCCCGACTCCTCGGGCCTCCTCTACGCCCTCTACAACCGGGCTCAGGACCAACTGGCGTTCTTTCGCTCGGACCTCTCGGGGGGAGCGCCGCGGAAGGTTCTGGAAGAGAAATCGGCCACG
>JAKAJA010000275.1 GCA_021814085.1 Acidobacteriota bacterium
CACGATGTAGGTAGCCACCCCGTCCGGGTGCCTTCTCGCCCGTACGGCGTCGGCGGCCTGGCCGAGTTCGAGGAAGGGGGCCTCCTGAAGGAGCAGGAGGCCCTCGTCGAAGGTCAGTCGGCCGCCGTCGAAGGCCTTGTCGAGCGCGACTTCAATGTCGAGTCTCCCTTTAGGGGAGGCGGAAACGGTCATGGGGGAACTCCTCTCTGAGGGCCAAGCGGAAGAACAAGGACATGGCCCTGATCTCTTCCCGTCCGAGGGTGTAGTGCAGGTGGCGGGTCAAGTAGGTGTGGATCTTGCTCGCGTCGATTCCCAAAGACGTGGAGAACTCGGACTCGATGTCCGCGAGGTGGGCCCTGCCGTGGGTGAGGGATTCGGCCAGAACTTCCGCGAGTTCTCCCGACGCGGCTTCCTTTCGCACGGCCCAGACGGCGAACACGAAAGGGAGCCCCGTGCGACGGTTCCAAAGCTCGGCCAAGTCCACGCGGTTGCACGCCGCCAGCCCTTTGGGGAGGGCGAGGGCCGGGTCTCCGATGACGAGGAGGGCTTCATCCGGTCCGAGACGGGGCGGGAGGCCGTTCCGTTCCACATAGTCCGGTTGAGTTTCCAACTCCTGCTTCAGAAGGACCCGGACGAGGGCCTGCGATGTCCGGCTGGCGGGGTCCAGCCCCACGCGGCGCACCTCTTTGAGTTCCCCCCCGCAAAGGAGGAGGACCGACGTGACCTCTCTCCGGGCGGCCACGCAGAATGGGGCGGCCAGGAGCAATCCCGGGTTTCTCGCGAACTCCACGGAGGGGATGAGGCCCACGTCGGCCTCACCCGAAGCGAGTCGTGCGGCGCAGAGAGAGGGCATGTCGAAATCCACCTGCCACCCCGGTGGGTGGAGTCCTGCCCTGAGGCCCCACCAGAGGGGGGCCGAGTTCAGGAATGCGACGGCGGAGACCCTCATGGGACGTCCTTTTCCTTGAGATGCCGCCAGAGCATGAAGAGGGCCGTGTTGGCGCTCAGCTCCATGGTGGAGGCCCTGTCGAGGGGGAAGAAAATCCGCCTCGCCCACTCTCCCTCGGGAGTGCCACAGGCGATCCAGACCGTCCCCACGGGCTTTTCGAGGGAGCCGCCCGAGGGGCCGGCGATGCCCGTGGTGGCCAGGGCGCACGAGGCGCCGAATCGGGCCCGCGCACCTCGCGCCATGGCCCGGGCCGTCTCCTCGCTCACGGCGCCGTGGGCGTCGAGCACCCTCGCCGGGACGCCCAGGAGCGACCGTTTGGCGCCGTTGTCGTAGGCCACCACTCCACCGAGGTAGTACCGAGAGGCTCCCGCCACGGAGGTCACCTTGTGTCCAAGGAGGCCTCCCGTGCAGGACTCGGCCGTGGCCAGGGTCCAGCCCCTCTCGAGCAGGAGCCGCCCGAGGCAGTCCTCCAGGGAGATCCCGTCCGCACTGACGAGGTTCCCGCCGAGGCCCTCGGCCAAGGCGGCGCGCACCTCGGCCTCCGCGGCGTCGAGATCCGCCACGGGCGGGCGGGTAAGGCGGAACCCGATGCGCAGGACGCCGAGAGACGGGAGGATGGAGACGTCCACCCCCGGTTTTTCGTACCAGGGCCTGAGGGTTTCCTCGGCCTCGACCTCCGGAAGGCCCGCCGCCACGGCGCTCACGAGGCGCACCTTCGGCTGGTCCTGAAAGAGAGGGCCGAGCCGCGGGAGGACCATGTTGTCGAGGATGTCCTGGAACTCCCGAGGCACCCCGGGGAGGAGGACAAGGTGCTTGGAGCCCTTCCTGAGCCAGCATCCGCATGCCAGGCCCGCGCCGTTATCCAGGGGTTCCCCGCCCTCTACGACGAGGGCCTGCCTCCGCCCGAGGGGGGTGAGGGGGCGGTTGCGGGACCGCAGCCGTTCCTCCAGGATGGCCATCCAGCGCGGATCTTCGGATACGCCGACCCCCAGGAGCCGGGCCGCCGCCTCGCGCGTCACGTCGTCCCCCGTGGGGCCCAGGCCTCCCGAGGTGATGACGATGTCGCAAAGGTCCATGGCCGTCCGCATGACCTCGCCGATGGCCTCCTCCCTGTCCTCCACACGGGCGAGGAAGGTCACGGGGATCCCCAGGCCGGCCAGCCGGTCTTTTGCGTAGGGGCCGTTGGCGTCGCGGCGGGAGGGGTCCACCATCTCGGACCCGATGAGGATGAGGGCGGCAGTGCCTAGGGGCATGGGGTGCTCTCCACGTAATCCTCATACCCGTGCGCCACGAGGAGCGCCGCTATGGCGTCCATGGCCTTCTGGGCCACCTCCTCTGGAGAGACGCTGGCCAGGTGGGCCAGGGGCTCGCCAACGAGAAGGGTCACTTTGCCCGGCCGCGGGAAAAGGCGCCCCGGCGGGTAGGCTTCCCTTGTCCCCACGATCGCCACGGGAACCACGGGAACGTGCGCCCGCGAGGCGAGGACGCCCACTCCTGGCATGGGGGGCAGGAGCGTGCCTTTCGAGGATCGCCGTCCCTCGGGGAAGATGGCCACCACGCGGCCCTCCTTGAGGACCGAGAGACACTTGCGGATGGGACCCAGGCGGAAGGCCGCCCCCGCCTGCACGGGGATCACGTCCATGAGGCGCGAGAAGCTCTTCAGGAAGGGCTTCTCGAACTGGTCTTCGGCCATGACGAACCACAGGCGGCGCGGTAGCATGGACCCCAGGATGAGGGGGTCCGCGAAGGAGAAGTGGTTCGCCGCCAGGAGGAAGCCCCCGCGCGTCGGCATGTTCTCGCGGCCCCACACCGTCACCCTGAAATAGAGGAGGAGGATGGGATAGGATACCGCCTTGGCGAAGAGGTAGGAGAGGGTTTTGAGAAAGCTCTTCAGGCGCTTCAAGGGCTCTTGACCTCCACGATCGTTAAGACTAGAGCCCATCCGAAAATAGGTCAAGGTTGCGTCGGAGGCTGGCCGGGCGGTCCTGCATCCGGGATGGTCGTGTGGGAAGAGGCGCCCCGGAGCTGACGGAGGTTTACGACTCTTGGCCGGCCACCGACGTCGTACCCCGCGGTGCGACCTCCACGCGGTTTCGGCCGAGCTCCTTTGCCCGGTACAGGGCGCGGTCGGCCGCGGCCACGAGCCCGGCGGAGGTGCACCACTCCGTGGGTATGCAGGTTGCCACCCCGAAGCTCACCGTGACGAAGGGAACGGCGAGGGCGTTGCGGTGGGGAATCTGCAGGGCATGGACGCGGGCTCGCAGCTCCTCCGCCAGGGCGGCTGCCTGGTCGATGGGGAGGTCCGGGAGGAGCACCATGAACTCCTCGCCTCCGTAACGGGCGAGGACGTCCCCGGCCCGCCGGAGCCCCGATTGGAGGGTGAGGGCCACGCACTGGAGACAGGTGTCCCCCTCGGGGTGCCCGTAGGTGTCGTTGTAGGCCTTGAAGGAATCCACGTCGGCCATGAGGAGGGACAGGGGATGGCCCGTGCGGGAGGCGCGCCGCCATTCGGTATCCAGGAGTTCCTCGAAGTGACGCCGGTTGGCCACCGCAGTGAGGGGGTCCCGGTTGGAGAGTTCGGTGAGCTGGCGGTTGGCGTCCTCCAGTGCCCGGTTTGCCTCGCCCAGCTGGACGGTCCTCTCTTCGAGGGCGAGGTTGGCTTCGCTCAGCTGGGTCGTGCGCTCGCCCACGAGGGCAACGAGCTTGCGCTCCCGCGCCCTGAGCTGGCTCAGTCGAAGCCTGAACGCCCCGCAGGTGGTGAGGATGAGGGCGAGTACCGCCAGGCTGTAGAACCAGAGGGTGTTATAAAAGTGGGGTTTGAGTCCGAATGCTAGGGAAGCTCCCTGAGAGTTCCAGAGACCGTCGTTGTTGCACGCTATAACCCTAAAGAGGTAGGAGCCCGCCGGGAGCCTGTTGTAGGTCACCGAACGATTAGTTCCCATAGGAACCCAGTCCGAGTCGTATCCCTCGAGCTTGACCTTGAACTCCACGCGCTTGGGGACGAGCAGGCTCAGTGCCGTGTA
>JAKAJA010000276.1 GCA_021814085.1 Acidobacteriota bacterium
TCCGATCTGAGGCCCTCTACGTCTCGGGCGACCTGAGCCAATCCATCATCCAGATCCTGGACTGGTCCAGCGACCCCGCCATCACGGGGTCCTTCGTGGCCACGGTCCTTATCACCGAGACCCTTTCGGACCTGAGCGCCATCCTGGTGGAGAACCCTTACAGCGCCAAGATCCAGGTGCCCCTGCCGAATGCGGACGACCTGCGCGATTACCTCCGGAACCTCACGGCAGGCACCGCCGATTTCCAATCCCAGTGCGAAGTGCCCCTGGACACCCTCGCGGAGCGCCTCGTGGGCCTCACCCGCGTGAACGTGCGCAACCTCGTCCAGCGGGCCCTCACGGGCGGCGAGAGAATCACCGGCAAGTACCTCATGAAGATGAAGAAGGAGTTCATCGAGCGGGAGGCCTTCGGGCGCCTGGAATTCCTCGAATCGACAAGGACGCTGGACGACGTGGCGGGGCACGTGGAGGCCAAGGCCTGGCTGCGGCAGGACGCGGCCCTCCTCAAGAAGAACCGGACCCAGGCCATTCCCATGGGCTACCTCCTCACGGGGCGAATCGGGACGGGCAAGACCTTCCTCGTGCAGTGCCTGGCGGGAGAGGTGGGCATCCCCTGCGTGGAGCTGAAGAACTTCCGCGACAAGTGGGTGGGCGCCACCGAAGGAAACCTGGAGAAGGTCTTCACCGTCCTCCACGCCCTGGGCCAGGTCATCGTTTTCGTGGACGAGGCGGACCAAGCCACGGGCAAGCGCGGGGTGAGCGAGGGGGACGGCGGCCTCTCGGGGCGCATCTACGGCATGCTCGCCAAGGAGATGAGCGACACGGACAACCGGGGCAAGATCATCTGGATCTTCGCCACGAGCCGGCCCGACCTCGTGGAGGTGGACCTGAAGCGCCAGGGGCGTTTGGACGTCCACATCCCCCTCTTCCCGCCCCAGGACGCCGCGAGCCGCCAGGCCCTCATGGCGGGGATGGCCCGCAAGCTCAAGATGGACATCAAACCCGAGGACCTGCCCGCCCTGCCCGACAACGACCAGATCGGCGGGAACGAGATGGAAGGCCTCCTCATGCGCGCCCTGCGCGACTACGAAACCCAGCCCGAAGGCGCGCCGATCAAGACACTGAAGGACCTCCTTGTCGACGTGGCGGCCGACTTCCGCCCCTCCGCCCACACCGAGCGCCTCGAGCTTATGGACCTCCTCGCCGTGAAGGAATGCACCGACAGCCGCTTCCTCCCCGAGAAGTTCAAATCCATGAGCCTCCCCCAGGTGAACAAGCGCATAGAGGATCTCAAACAAGCGGTAGGGGATTCGTAGGGTGGGCATCCTCTCCTTGATGCCCACCTCCTTGTTTTTTCCCGCAGCCTGAAAACTGCACGTCGCTCGCGCTCCTCCGCATTGGTGGGCAACGCCGCGCTCCACGCCGCTTTTGCCCACCCTTTGCGATGAGCCACGGTGCGTCCGCTTGACGAAAAAGCCCAGCACCGCAACGCCTAGCCCGTCTCCGACGCGCGAATTCAGGCCACTGGCAGGCGCCGGGTGGCGGCCCTATATTAGCTGAAAGATCATTTCCGGATGGTGGGAGCGGCTTTCGCATGGGGCGTTCGCAGTCTCCTGCCACCGAAGGGGGGGAAACATGCACGGATTCGGTTTCCGCATAGGGGTCTTGTTGTACGCCCTGGCACTTACCGTTTTGGGGTTCGGCTTGGCAGCGGAGGCCCAGGGCTCTTGGTCCAGTCTCTACAGCGGGTCCGCAATGGAGGCGTTCAACGGTGCGGTGGCGACCGCCGACGGGGGTTACATAGCCTGCGGATGGACGTATTCCTCCGGCGCGGGGAGCTACGACGGGCTCCTCATCCGAACGGGGCCGTCCGGAAACGTGCTCTGGCAGAGGACCTACGGTGGGCCAGGGGGTGATGGAATATCCAAAATCTTTCCGCTGGAAGACGGCGGCTACCTCGCCGTGGGGTACACCGATTCCTTCGGGGCTGGGCAGCAGGACGCCTGGGTGCTCCGGCTCGATGGCGCGGGGAGCATCCTCTGGCAGCGGACCTACGGAGGCCCTGGAGACGACTGGGGCGGGCTCTGCACGCCTGCGGGCGACGGCGGATTCGTCCTCGCGGGCTACACCGAGCCTTCCGGTGGAGGACAGGAGCAGCAAGATGTTTGGGTTTTCAAAATCGATGCCGATGGCCACGTTGTGTGGCAGAAGACTTTCGGGAGTAGTGCAGGAGAATGCGCCAACGACATCCTGCGCATGGGGGACGGGTTCTTGATCCCAGGCCAAAGCTGGGTGAATCAGGACAGCTACTTCGGGTGGCTCATCAAACTTGACGCTTCGGGATCGGTGCTATGGCAGCGAAGGTATGACGGAGGGAGTTTCGACTTCACGCTGAACGGGGTCACGCCCCTCGCCACCGGCGGATTCGTAGGCATTGGGGTGACTTATGAGGGAGGCGGAAGCTCCAACGGTTGGGTGGGCAGGCTCGACGATTCGGGGGCCTTCGTCTGGCAGAAGACCCTTCGGACGGAGAAAGCCGATTACTTCTACGATGCGGTAGGGATGCCAGACGGCGGCTGCGTTCTCGCGGGGTTCAACTACCCTTACCCCAGCGAGCCCAACAACGCGGATGTGTGGGCGGTCAAAGTGGACGGCTCGGGGAACCTTCTCTGGCAGGGGAATTTCGGCCAGGGCGGTTGGGACATCACGGACAACGTGTCTTTGACCAACGACGGCGGCGTTCTCGCCGCCGGCCGGTTGGCCATCGGAGGCACGCCCCACGCCTGGCTCATCAAGACGCCGGCCGACGGAGCGATCGATTCCTCGTGCACGTTCGCGGCCATGGCCGCCGCCACCTTTGGCACGGCCTCCGTCACCGTTTCCGATCTTAACCTTGCCACCGCCGACGGCATTGTACTCGAAGGGAACACTTCCATCGTCGCTGCCGATTCCTCGATCCCGAGGGTCTACCTCTGCGCCTCGGCCGGAGCCTGCACGGTGAGCTGCACCGTCTCCGCCCCGCACTCTGCCGCCCCCACGGCACAGGCAGCCTTCTCTGCCAAGGCGGCGCCCCAGAACTGCACCGGGCTCGCGACCTTCGCCTGGGATTTCGGCGACGGGGGAACCTCCACCCTCCCGACCCCGACCCACACCTATGCCACAGCGGGCCAATACACGTGGACGCTGACAGCGACATCGGACGGGGTGTCCAGCACCAAGACCGGGACCATCGCGGTCGTGAACCCGCCCGTCGTCACCTCCATGACCAAGGCGGGAAGTCCGTTCCGCATCCTCGTGAGGGGAAGCAACCTGCAGAGCGGAATGAGGGTCTACATCGGCGACACCGAATGGACCAACGTGGCGCGCACGAGCGACTCCCTCCTCAAGATGAAGGGCGGGGCGTCCCTGAAGGCCGCCGTTCCCAAGGGTGCCTCGAAATCGTTCCGCTTCGTCAACCCCGACGGGGGAGAGATCACACAGCCCTGGGGCTGGTGAAATCGCAATTGGGTGGGCATCGTCATTTCGATGCCCACCTTTTGTCTTTTCACCGCAACCGGCCACCTCGCACGGCTCGGTGCCCTCGTCACTGGTGGGCAACGCCGCGCTTCGCGCCGCTTTTGCCCACCCTACCCAACTCCTCGCTCCTAACGCCTGACACGTGACTCCTGAGGCCTGACTCATGACTTCTTACCAAGCAGGTGGCCGCTAGGCTGTTTGGGATAACTGGTCGATTCTTACCTAAGTTACACCATATTGGACTACCGCCCCAATCTCTTCGCCGGTCCCTATCGCAACTGCTAATTAATGCCTGCCGCCCGGATTGCCCCAGATGCTAGGAAGGCGAGGCGGTCGCACCGGAGGCGGCCCACCCCGGACTTCTTCGAGGATGTGCCGCCGGGGCCTCCTTCGGAGCAAGACCCGGGCATTCCCCCGAAGGACTGCTTCAAAGACTGGTGGAGTCCAGACTACCG
>JAKAJA010000277.1 GCA_021814085.1 Acidobacteriota bacterium
CGATTTTGGTGGCAAGGCCTTCACGGCAATGCAACTTGAGGCCAGCACTTCCGCCCTCCTGGCCATCGCCGAGGACCCGAGCCTGGGTCCCGCCCAGAAGGCGGCGCGGGTCCGGCGAGAATTCACACTTTTCAAGAGCGTGGGGAGCGACGGGGCCGGTGCGGTCCTGGTGACGGGATACTACGAGCCCTGGCTCGAGGGCCGCAGGACCCCCGACGCCCGTTTCACGATCCCCATCTACCACAAGCCCGAGGACATGCTCACCGTGGACCTCTCCCTCTTCCCCGCCGCCAAGAGCCAGGCCCGCATCGTGGGGCGCGCCCAGGGGGACGAGGTGGTGCCCTACTTCACCCGAGGCGAGATCGCCGCGGGGGCCCTCGCGGGGAAGGGGATCGAGCTTCTCTGGCTCGAGGACCCCGTGGACCTCTTCTTCCTCCAGGTGCAGGGTTCCGGCAAGGTGACCTTGGAGGACGGCACGGAGGTGCGCGTGCAGTACGACGCCCAGAACGGGCTTCCCTACCGGAGCCTGGGCAAGGTCCTCATCGACCTCGGGGTCCTCCCCGCCGACCAGGTGTCCATGCAGGCCATCCGGGCCTACTTCAAGGACCACCCGGACAAGCTTCCCCTCCTCAACCAAAACGCGAGCTATACCTTCTTCCGCCTGGAGAAGGACGGCCCCTATGGGAGCACGGGCGCGATCCTCACGCCCGGGCGCTCCATCGCCACCGATGCCAAGGTCTTCCCGAAAGGGGCGCCGGCCCTCCTCCGGTCCCGCAAGCCGGTCCTCGACGCCCGGGGGCAGGTCAGGGGCTGGGAGCCCTTCTCACGCCTGGTTCTGAACCAGGACACGGGGGGAGCCATCACGGGGCCGGGCCGGGTAGACCTGTTCTGGGGAGGGGGCCCCATGGCCGAGGCCGGGGCCGGCCGCATGAAAGAGCCCGGGGAGATCTACTTTCTCTTAAAAAACTAAGACGATCTCCCTAATGAGAGCAGATGTGCCGTTCACTCGAATGTGCTTTTAGGCGGGCCATTTGGACCTTATTTGGGGGCGGATGGTCCGGAGTTAGCCTAGTGAGTGTCCCATTTGCATGGGACCATATTTGACGGTACACTCTATAGCGAGGTCAAAACTTGTGAATCGCCAGTCGTCATTAGGAGGTGTGGAGATGAGGAAGTATGCGGTGCTCGTCGTTCTAAGCATGTCTTTCGCGGTGATTGCAGCCGCGGCAGTCACACCTGTCAGTTCCAACGATGTTGGCACGACAGCCCCAGCAGTTCGGACGGTCTCGAATGCGTGCCTCACCATCAACGCGAACCTGGGATACGACACAAAGGACTGGCCCAGCACACACGGAACCCAGCCCGACCGGCTCTTCAGGGACGCCACCCCTTCTTCCTGCTCGGCGCCCAAGACATGCCCGGGGCCCTATGATAGCCCGGCCGACCGTGTCTACGATGCGTACTCCTTCTACAATCAGGCGGCCGCACCAATATGTGTGGACGTCGACTTGACCGCCGACTGCAACGTTTTCCTGGTTGCCTACTCAGGATCCTACGATCCCGCATCCCTGTGTTTTAACTACCTGGCCGATTCTGGATCCAGCTCCGTAGAAGGATTTACCAGGGGATTTTCGGTAACGGTTAATCCCAGTCAGACCCTCGTTTTGGTGGCCCATGAAGTGAATTCCGAGGAGTGCGGGGATACAAATTATACCATCACCCTCAATAAGATTTGTGGAGGATACGACCTGAGTTTCACGGACGACCTCCGCCGATCCCAGATTTGCGTGAGCAGCATCACAGGTGACTGGCAGTACACGGTTCTCTCGGGAAAGTACATGGGCGTATACTCGGGCAGCGGGATCGTGACGGGAACGGGGAATCCGCTCCAGATCATCTCGGTACCTTCCGGGACTGGTACCAAGGATCTCATGTTCTTGAACTTCAGCATGACTTACTGGGCGCCTCGCTACACGGCCTCGGCCTCCCTCAAAGGTCCGGGGGGATTTAGCTCCATCATGGCGGACCGCAACACCCGTGACGACGTGCCGGGTTGCGGAGGGCCTGTCGACGCCGCGGCAGCGCAGAAGTAATACCGGTTGCCGCTGTTTTCGGCAATCTGTGCTCGCAAGGGCGCGGGAGCTTGTCCCGCGCCCTTGCCAGTTTCCATCCTCAAATTCTCCTACCCTGCTCATCCGTGGGCCGATGGGGACAACCCCTTGACAGAATAGGGATTTTCCCGTAAACTAATAGCCCTTTGTGCGCGGGGTGCAGGTGTGCCTCCCCCCAGGCGCAAGCAAGGACGAGCAAGGAATTGAGGAGATCTGTATGAGCACCTATTTTCCGAAAGAGGGGGAGGTCCCCCGCAACTGGTACGTGGTGGATGCGGAGGGCAAGACCCTGGGCCGCCTGGCCACCGAGGTGGCCCGCGTCCTCATGGGCAAACACAAACCCGTCTACACGCCCCATGTCCAGACTGGCGATTTCGTGGTGGTGGTCAACGCCGAGAAGGTGAGCCTCACCGGAAACAAGTGGACCGACAAGATCTACTACCACCACTCCCAGTACCCGGGCGGCCTCAAGGAGACCATGGCCCGCGACGTGGTGGCCGCGCATCCCACCCGCATGATCGAGCACGCGGTGCGGGGCATGCTTCCCAAGAACCGCATCGGGGACAGGCTCATACGGAAAATGAAGGTCTACGCTGGGGACAAGCACCCCCACGAGGCCCAGAAGCCCACCCCCTTCCCCGTGGCCTTGAGCTAGGCAGGAGTCGTTGGAATGAGCGTGATCCAGTATCAGGCAACCGGCAAGCGTAAAACCTCCGTGGCGAGGGTGTTTCTCCGCCCGGGCAAGGGCGTCATCCAAGTGAACCACAGGGAGTTCGAGACGTACTTCCCGAACCCCGTCCACAGGATGCTCATTCAGAGCCCCCTCGCCCTCACCAACACCGTGGACAAGTTCGACATCCTCGTGAACGTCAACGGCGGCGGCGTCTCTGGCCAGGCGGGCGCGGTGCGTCACGGCATCTCCCGGGCCCTCCTGGAGTACAACCAGGAGCTCCGCGGGAAACTCAAGGCCGCCGGCATGCTCACCCGCGACGCGCGTGAGGTCGAGCGTAAGAAATACGGACAGCCCAAGGCGCGCAAGCGGTTCCAGTTCAGCAAGCGCTAGTCTCGTGTTCTCCCTCGGCGGGGCGGAGCGGAAGCTCCCCCCCTGCCGGGGCGTGGCGATAGGCGAAACACTCACCCCATTTCCCGTGGACAGGAAGGGGCGGGCAAGGACCCCGAGGGGCTCCTGGCCGGAAGGCTCTCCGCCCAGTCCGCGGCAGGCGATCAGGAGGTTGATTTGGCTACAGTCACCATGAAAGAGCTGTTGGAGGCCGGTGTCCATTTCGGGCACCTCACCCGCAAGTGGAACCCCAAGATGAAGAAGTACATCTTCGGGCAGCGCAACGGCATCCACATCATCGACCTCCAGCACACGCTGAGGGAGTTCAGGAAGGCCTCCGAGTTCGTCACGGAGATCGCCGCCAAGGGCGGCAAGGTCCTTTTCGTGGGGACGAAGCGGCAGGCGCAGGACGCCATCCGCGAGATCTCAGAGAAGATCGGCATGCCGAGCGTCACGCAGCGCTGGCTCGGCGGCACCCTGACCAACTTCCGCACGATCATGACCCGAGTCCAGCGCCTCAAGGAGCTCTCGCGGCTGGACACGGATCCCAAGTTCGAGGCCCTCACCAAGAAGGAGCGGCTACTGCTCTCCAAGGAGAAGGCCAAGCTCGAGATCATGCTCACGGGCATAACGGAGATGAACCGCCTCCCCGCGGCCCTTTTCGTGATTGACCTCAAGCGCGAGAAGAACTGCATCCTCGAGGCCAAGAAGCTCGGCATCCCCATCGTGGCCATGGTTGACACGAACTGCGACCCGGACGACTGCGACTTCGCGATCCCCGGAAACGACGACGCGGTG
>JAKAJA010000278.1 GCA_021814085.1 Acidobacteriota bacterium
TGGTGGCCAACTGCAACCGCGGGGAGGCTCTCCTGCGGCCCGGGACCATGGACTCGGTGAAGCTTTGCCTCGACCGGTTCCAGGCCATGGGCATCGTCGGGGTGACGGTGGCCGTCCACTACCCCCTCTTCGATCCCGCCTTCCCGAGCCACGATGAATACGTGACCTTCTACAAGGCCATGGCCGAAGAAATCCACCGGCGGGGCATGATCCTGGACGTGGAGAGCCACGTGGTCTTCACGGACACTCCCTTCTCGCCCATCCACTGGGACTGGTCCCACTACACCGTGGCCTCGCTGGCGGCGGCCCGCAGGGCCATGGCCCAGATCATCCTCGAGCAGGTCCGCCCCGACTACCTGAACCTGGGGACCGAATCGGACACGGAGGCCAAGCTCACGGGGCTCGTCGCCCTCAGAGATCCCGCCACCTACGCCTCCTTCATCGGCACCATCGCCGGCGGGCTCGATAAGGGAATCACGAAGGTAGGGGCGGGGATGGGAGCCTGGGACGACATCCGCCAAGCCGAGTATTTGGCACAGATTCCCTCCCTCGACGTCCTCACCCTCCATGTTTACGACCTCAACCCCCAGTCCCTCCAGAATTCCCTCGCCATCGGCGACGTGGCCAGGACAAACGGCAAGGGGCTCATCCTGGACGAGGCGTGGCTCTACAAGATGGGACCCGGGGACGGGAACGACATCGCCTCCAACGCGGAGGTGTTCAAGCGGGACGCCTTCTCCTTCTTCGCCCCCCTGGACCGGCGGATGCTCCGGTGCATGGCCAAGCTCGCTCAGGTGGACGGCATGGAGTTTGTGTCCCCCTTCTGGAGCACCTACTTTTTCGCCTACCTGGATTACACCCCCGCCCTGGACAACGCCACCTACGAAGAGGTGAGTTCCCAGGTGACCCTCGCCGAATGGCAGGCCATCCAGGCGGGAACGCGCGATGCCACGGGGGACTTCTACGCTTCCCTCATAGCGCGGGCACCTGTAGACCTCTCCGCCGACTTCACCACCTCACCGGCTCTGCCCACGGACGCGGCGCTCGTCACCTTTTCGGCCTCGGCCAGCGGTGGCACGGCGCCCTACACCTTCACTTGGGATTTGGACGGGGCGCCGGCGACGGGAGAGACGGCGAGCAAGTCGTTCCCCGCCGGGGCCCACCAGGTGACTCTCACGGTCAAGGATGCGGCGGGCGGCACGGCGCAAGAGAGCAAGACGGTAACCGTGGTGGCGGCGCCCCGCATTGCCTCACTTGCCAAACTGTCGAACCCGCTCCGCCTCAAGATCACCGGGTCGAACTTTCAGGCAGGCTGTTCGGTCACCATCAATGGTGCGGCCGTGCCCCAGACCGACCGGAAGGGGGACACCCTCGTCTATGCCAAGCAGGGTGGCGCCCTGAAAGCCATGCTCCCCAAGGGAGTGACCGTCCAGGTGGCCGTCGTGAATCCGGACGGGACGGCCTCGGCGCCGGTCGCTTTCACGCGGTGAAGAAAGGTGGGCCCGTGATGAAACGCTGCCTCGCGGTCATCCTGTCGCTGTCTTCGCTCACCCTCGCGGCGTCCGATCCGTCGCTGATCTGGACCGCCATCTCCATCCCCGCCCGGGACGGCAAAACCCTCGCCGCGGACCTCTACAGCGCGGACGCCACGCCTCAGAGAAAGCCCGTGATCCTCATCCAGACCCCTTACAACAAGAACTACTACAGGACGGACGACGCGTCCGGCCTGGGGGGCAAGAAGTTCCCGACGGATGCTCACTATAACTACGTCGTCGTGGACTGGCGGGGCTTCTACGGATCGAAAGGGGCGGACGTGCCGGGGTACGACCGGGGCCTGGACGGCTGCGACTGCGTGGAATGGATCGCCGCCCAGCCCTGGTGCGACGGCAAGGTGGGAACATGGGGCTCCTCGGCCCTGGGCGTCATCCAGTACCAGACCGCCAGGAGACACCCGCCCCACCTCGCGTGTATCACCCCGCAGGTGAAAGACTTCCAAACCCTCTACGAGAACTACTACTACGGTGGAGACTACCGAAAGGAGCACGTGGAGAGCGTTGAAAGGCTCGGCTTTTTGAGCACCGCGGCCGTTCTGGCCCACCCTGCCCTGGATGCCACCTGGCGGGCGGCCGCCGCGAACACCGCCATGGCCCCCGACATCGAAGTTCCGGCCCTCGTCGTGGGCGGCTGGTACGACCATTTCCCAACGGACGTCCTGCGCTCCTTCGAAGACCTGAGGACCGCGAGCGCGCCGGCGGCGAGAGAGAAGCACCGGCTCATCGTCGGGCCCTGGCTCCACACCGGCGTCGGGGAATCCCAGCAGGGCGTCCTCGAATACCCCAACGCCACGGACCTCTACTCCACGGAGATCCGGTTTTGGGACTACTGCCTGCGGGGCGTATCCAACGGCTGGGATCAGGAACCGGTGGTCTCCTATTACCAGATGGGCGAGAACGCCTGGAGAACGGCCCCCGCCTGGACGGGCATCCCGAGGATGGAGAAGAGTCTCTACCTTCAGCCCGCCGGCGGGCTGTCGGAGGCCCTGCCGCCCGAAGGCGCCCTCCCGGACGGCTATATCTACGAGCCGGACGACCCCACGCCCGCCTTGGGAGGCTCGCGCTTCAATCCCTTCGACCCCTCGGTCCTGACGGGTCCGCAGGATCTGCGCGAGGCCATCGAAACACGGCCGGACGTGCTGGTGTATTCAACGCCGGTCCTTGAGGAGGACCTCCGGGTCAATGGAGCCCTTCGCGTGGATCTCTTCGTCTCCTCGAATCGTGCTGACACGGACTTCTGCGTACGCCTCACCGACGTCTATCCCGACGGGCGCTCGCTCGTCATGACTCAGGGCATCCGCCGGACGCGCTTCAGAAACTCCCTGAGCACCCCGGAACTCATGACGCCCGGCCAGATCTACCCGGTAACCGTGGAGCTGCAAGACCTGGCCCTGACGTTTCTGCGGGGCCACCGGCTGAGGGTAGACGTGTGCTCGGCCGACTATCCCCATTATGACAAGAACCGCAACGACGGCGGCCCCATGTACAGTTCTGGCCCTTCCTACAGCGCCCTCAATACCGTCTACCACGACGCGGCTCACGCGTCTCGGATCGTCTTGCAGTGCCTTCCGAATACACCGCTCTCCGCCGGTTTTACGTGGGCGCCTTCCAGCCCGGAACCCGGTGGCACGGTCGCCTTCACCGCCAGCGCCTCCGGCGGCACTCCGCCCTACGTCTGTTCTTGGAATCTGGACGGAACCCAAGCCGTCGGCCCGGACGTGCTGGGCACGTTCTCGGCGGGGAGCCACGCGATCGTGCTGACGGTCACGGACGGCGCGGGGGCTGGGGCCGTCTCTCAAAAGACGCTCGTCGTAGCCCCATCGGTCTTTGTTTCCGCCGTAGTCGCCATGAGCAACCCCTTCCGCCTGGAGGTCTCCGGTTCGGGCTTTCAGGAGGGCTGCAACGTCGTGATCGATGGGAAGGATGTTCCCAAGACCGCCTTCAAGGGCCCTGCAATGGTTGTTGCCACGGGCACCGGTCTCAAGGCCATGGTTCCCAAGGGAATGACCGTTCAAGTGTCGGTGATGAACCCCAGCGGGACGGCCTCGGCGCCGTTCCCCTTCACGAGGTGACGGAGGATTCCATGGCAATCAAGTCATTTTGTCGCCTCCTTTTTACGGCGCTCCAATGCACCGCAATCGTGGTGCCGGTCGCGGCCTCCGATCCCGTTCCGCCGCAGTACGCCGGCCTCTACGCCCAGCTCCAGACGAGCCTGGACGCCTTCGAGCGCACCCTCGATGCCCTCCCGCCTTCACCGCCCGCCCAGGTGACCTATGCCACCGAACTTCTGGCCGCCAACTGCAACCGCGGGGAGGCCCTCCTCCAGCCCACCACCATGAGCACCGTCCGGCTGAGCCTGGACCGCTTCCAGGAGATGGGTATCACGGGGGTCACCGTCGCCCTCCACTACCCC
>JAKAJA010000006.1 GCA_021814085.1 Acidobacteriota bacterium
CAGGGCAAGGCCCTCCGCATCGGGAATGGCCTGGTCCCGCACCTAGTGCTCACAGGCCCGGTCCGACCCCGGATCGCACAGCCGGTGCAACACCGTCGCGAAGACGGCCCGCTCCACCGGAAACGCGAACGACCGATCGGCCAGGAGGTCCGAGAGGATGCACGGGAGCCCCGACCGCTACCACAAGCGTCCCGGAAGGAACGATGGCCCCACGCACGTGCGGGAGACCGCAGAGAGCTGGCCCGATTCGTGCGCCGAGAGCACCGCCAGCTTCTCCGAGTGGCGCGCCGGCGAGGCCACCACCGCCTCCGGAGTGCCCTCCTCGCGCCACAGGTCCAGCCGGCCCAGGTTCGCCACCACCGACCGCTGGCCGCCCCTCGCCGCACAGACCACGCCCGAGCCCCGCTACGACGACTCTCTGGTAACTGGACAGAAGGGAACCCTCCGGTACCGCGTCGTCGCCGTGGCCGGCGACAACACCCTGGGAGCGCCCAGCGAGGTCCTGGAGGTGCCCCTTCCGAGGAACGCCCCCCCTTCCGGCGTCTGAGCCGCCGTGCAGTCGGCGGCCTCGCCCCCAGCGCCTTCCCGTTGACTATGGTCCTCCACTTGACAAGGGCCTACATTATGACCAGGAAACTGGGTCAAGGGCGGAGCGATCCGCAAGTCGGAGGAGGGGTCAGGATGCCTTTGCTTCCCGGCATTCGTCTTGGCCCGTTCGAGATCATTTCGCCCCTCGGCGCTGGGGGGATGGGTGAGGTGTACCGCGCCCGGGACACGCGGCTGGGGCGGGAGGTGGCGGTGAAGGTCCTGCCGGAGGAGTTCGCCTCGGACCTTGAGCGCCTGCGGCGCTTCGAGCAGGAGGCCCGTGCCGCTGCGGCGCTCAACCACCCGAACATTCTGGTCCTTCACGACCTGGGTACACATAAAGGCACGCTCTACATCGTCACCGAACTGCTCGAAGGCGAAAGCCTTCGTCAGCGCTTGCGCGCTGGACCGCTGACGCCCGCCATGGCGGTGGAGTTCGGGATCCAGATCTCCCAGGGGCTCGCGGCGGCGCATGAGAGGGGCATCGTCCACCGAGACCTCAAGCCGGGGAACATCTTCATCACCCAGGCCGGACACGCGAAGATCCTTGACTTCGGACTGGCGAGGCTGGAGAAACCGCCCCACACCAGAGAAAAAGACCCCTCCGAAGCGTCGACGGCCGAGGCTCCGACCAATCCGGGTGCGATCCTCGGCACGCCCGGCTACATGGCACCCGAGCAACTGCGGGGGCAGGCGGCCGACCCGCGCTCGGACATCTTCGCCCTGGGTGTCATCCTCTACGAGATGCTCACAGGCGCGCGACCCTTCAGGGGCGCGTCGGAGGCCGATGCGCTCGCCGCTATCCTGACTACGGATCCTCCTCCGCTCTCGACCTCCGGGAAGGAGGCCCCCTCCGCCCTGAAGCATGCTGTCCTGCGATGCCTGGCGAAGGACCCGGACAGGCGCTTCCAGTCCGCCCGGGACGTGGCTCTGGAATTGGAGAACCTGCGCGTTCCCGGAAGCCCCCTCGCCTCCTGGCGCGGGAGGATGTCTCGGCTCGTCGGAGTCGCAGCAGGCGCGCTGCTGTTGGTCGCCATGGTCAGCGCCCTGATAGGATGGATGGGCTCTCGCACCCGTAGCGATCTGGTGCCGGCCAACGCCGCCCGTCAAATCACTAATCTGCCTGGTATTGTCGGGAACCCCTGTCTGTCGCCCGACGGTCACGCGGTCGCATTCACCGTACCGAATGGACGGGGCAGCGACATCCTGGTGTCCGACATCCAAGGCGACTCCCCGATCCGCATCATCTCGAACGGCGCCGCCAACACCTCACCGGCGTGGTTCCCCGACGGGAGCGCCCTCGCGTTCGTGTCCCCAAGGGACGGACGCCCTTGCGTTTGGAAGGTCTCCCGCTTCGGAGGCTCGGCCACGTTCCTTTTGGAGAATGGAGCCTCCCCGGCCATCTCCCCGGACGGCGAGAAGATCGCCATATCGAGATCGGAGAACGGAGGGTACGACCGGATCTGGATTGCCCCGCTCGACGACCCCGCCAAGGCAACGCGCATCACTGGAGACAACGGCGGCGTTTGGAACCATGGCAATCCGTCTTGGTCTCCGGATGGCCGCTTCATCTGCTACAACGACCAGGACGACTTGTGGGCCGTGCCTGCCACGGGCGGCACCGCCAGGCGACTCACATCGGGAGGCAACAGCAATTCCAAGCCGGCCTGGGCTCCAGACGGCAGGCACATCTACTTCGCCGCCCTCCTCGAAGCGACTTGGGCCATCTGGCGTGTCCCTTCCGCCGGCGGAGCGCTCCAGCGCGTCACGCTTGGCACGGGCTCCGAACGTTGGCCGAGCCTGTCGGCCAACGGCAAGCGGCTTGCCTACGCCACTACCGGGCGGTGGACCTCCTGCGCGCTCTTGGACCGCGTCACCCGAGAACGCAGCCTGCTCACGGGGGGAACCTTCACGGGCCAGGCCTCCTTCTCGCCGCACGGGGACTGGATGGCCTTTACCATGTGGTGGAACGGGACCAGCGACATCTGGAAGGTTCGCGTTAGGCAGGCCCAACCGGTGGGCGAACCGGAGCGCCTGACGGATCAGCAGGGCCGGTCTTGTTGCGTGGCCTACTCGCCGGACGGCCGATGGATCGCTTATCACCGCGTGCTGCGCGGCGAGCGCCACATATGGGTGGTGCCGGCCGAGGGCGGACCGCCGGTCGCTTTTACAACGGGGCCCAGCTGCGACGACACCCCCCAGTGGTCCCCCGATGGCAGGGAGATTTCGTTCATGTCCGACCGCGGAGGCGGCGACGGGATCTGGGCCGCCCCTTTTAGCGACGGGCGGTGTTCGGGCGGAGCGCGCCCTCTATTGCGCGGCGCAGGAAGCTTGGGCATGCACTGCTGGCTCCCTGATGGAAAGCGCCTGGCCTTCACGATGGGCGAAGGCAGCGATTGTGACGCGTGGGTGTTGGAGGCGGGCGGTGTGCTCAAACCCGTGCGCCTGACGCGAGGCGCAGGCGCGATCTGGCTCTGCCCTGACCCTTCATCCGGCGATCTACTGGTGCTCGGCACGTGGGGTTCGACGCGCGCCGAGGTGCGCAGGGTGTCCTTGGCGGGCGGGCCGCCGCGTGGGCTCGCTGACATGCCAGCAAGCCAAGGTGGAACCGATCTCGGTTTCTTCGCGGTTTCCGGCGATGGCCGCCTGATGGTCCTCATCGAGAAGGAGAACGAGGGAAACGTTTGGATGCTGGAATCCACGGGCGGGCACTTCTAAGCGGGGAGTGCCCAATTGTGCGGCTGAGCGCTGCGGGGAGGTGGCTGGAGAGGTTGGGACAGGACGTTGCGGGAAACGGCCGGTTGCGAGGCCTTTTCTCGCGCTGGAACGGTGGTGTTCCGCTCATGGGCAACACAGGTGCGAGCGAAGGCTGCCGGCTCCACAGAACGATGGAACCGGGTCTATCCGAACTCGAATCGCCCGCAGGCCACCAAGGAGGTTGGGAACAATTGCAGGACGCACCTGCCCCGTCCGCGGGGATGTTCATATCCGGGGAAGCGGCCCCCCCTGGCGCTGCAAGGGCAAAAGCATTGCGGAGGGTACCACGATGAACACTTATGGAAACATCAAGGCATGGTGGAACGAAATTAAATCCACCCTCGGGGGCTGGACGGCTTGGCCAGAGGCGGTCAACCTCGATGAGGCGCTCAATGGAATCGACAAAACGCACGACGAAGAGGAGATCTCGGAAGATGTCCAGAAGGCGTTGGATGCCTTCAATCGGATGATGTTCCTCTGGCTCGCCAGGACACAGAAGGTACTCAACTGCCTGTGATCGGGCCATAAGGGTCAGGGATGATGCCCACCCTCGACTGGCAAGCAGGGACGCCGAACCCTCGTCTTACCCTTCTCCTCTCGGCGCGCTGTAATCTCTCCTGCGCCTACTGCTACCAGGAGGCGAGGACGGGTCCGGCCAGCATGTCTTGGGAAGTTGCCCGCGCCGCCCTGGATCTGCTTCTTCGCAACCGCGTCCACTCTCCACAGATCGAATTCAACGGAGGCGAGCCTCTGCTGGAACCCGAACTCCTCGAGCGGTGCATCCGCTACATGGAAGCCCGCGTGGGCCGAGGCGATGCCCGATTCGTGGTCGTCACCAACGGGACGCTCCTCGATGCCCGCCTCGGCTCCCTTCTGGCCTCGCACGACGTGGAGATTCGGGTCAGCTGGGACGGGGTGAAGGAGGCGCAGAGGTGGCGCGGCAGAGAGACCACGGCGCGCGCCCAGGAAACACTCAAGGCCATCCAGCGTGATCACCCCCGCTACTTCGCCTACCGCGTCAGTGTGAACATGGCGCTGATGCCCTCGACAATCGAGGACCTTGCCCGTTCCTGCAGGCTCTTTCTGAAGGTAGGTTTATCGAGCATCGGCATCTATCCCGTGCTGGGTCGGGTCGAGCGTATGTCCTCCGAGGTCTTCGGAGCGCTGGGCGCTCAGATGGAAGAGGTGGTGGCGGACGGAGTCGGGCACTGGAGGAAGACCGGCTCCGTCCCCGTTAGCTTCTTGCGCGGAAAAGAGGGGGGGCCCACCCAAGCTCCGGATGGACTCTGTTGCTCGGCAGGGAACTCCTCAGGATTCTGCGTTGACACGGCCGGAAGCGGGTGGTCCTGCCCCTGGTTTGCGAAGAGCCTGAGACCGCAAGGTCCCCTGGCTCGGGAAGCATCGGACACTTTGGACCTCGGTTGCATCCTGGACCCCTCTTTCCCGCAGAGGCTGGCGGAGCTGCCGACGAAGGCCGCCCGGGTGCCCCTTCTGACGTGCAGGAGTGACAAGCACTCGAGTGCCGGAGCCTGCAAGGACTGCGAGATCCTGGGCGAGTGTTACCACTGTCCGGCCTCGACGGCCTGTATGCCTGGAAACAGCGATCCCCACCGCGTGGACGACTTCGCCTGCGCATTCACCCGCGCCACGGCAGCCGCCCGCCGCGGCTTCCACGAGAAGACGGCCGGGGCGGTCTTGGCCGCCCAGGAAGGGGACATCCGCTCAGCACTGCACCGGCTGACCGAGGCCATCCGCGGGGAGCTCGAACCGCAATTTCGACCAAGGACTCGGGGGAGATTGCCACGGCAGCCGCAGGGCGGCGTGCGGTGAGAGTGAGATACCCTACAAGCAGCCCGATGGCCCTTCAAGAGCAGCGCTTCGAATCCCTCGCCAGCCACGATCTTCGTGCGGAACCCTCGAAGAAACCCGTTGACCGAGAGAGGGGTCCGAACGCAGGGCCGCGGCAGCCTTGCTCGCGTCCGAGTCCGCTCGCTCCGTCGCACGCGCGCCCTGGCGTTCCCGGGGCGGGGCTCTCGGCTTGCCCCGCACGTTGCCTACGCTCCCTCTTCGGTCGCGTCCTCGCGGCAGAGCTACGCTGCCTCCCGCCCTTCGAATCCCGCTCCAACTGCGTCCTTTGAGGAAAATCTTCGAAAAAGCCCTCTGGCGGAGAGAGAGGGATTCGAACCTACCTTCCCTGGAAGCCTCGCGCCCAGAGGGCGCTGCGTTTCAAGGGAAGCTACGGTCCCCGGGGCGGGGTCCCCTTCCGGGTGTTCTACGGCTCGCCGCCGAGCCGTCGGCGGCTGCGCCTTGAACACCACGGACGCTTCCCCGCCCTTCGAATCCCGCTCCAACTGCGTCCTTTGAGGAAAATCTTCGAAAAAGCCCTCTGGCGGAGAGAGAGGGATTCGAACCCCCGGACCCTTGCGGGTCAGCGGTTTTCAAGATGCCCCAAGCGTCCTTTGGCCTTGATTGGGACCAATGGGTATGGAAATGACCTGATGCAATAGGGGCGGCCATTTGAGCCGCCCTTCTTGTTGCGATGGGTAGGGCTGGATTTTGATGCGTGCCTACTTCGTACCTGCAATTTACCTGCAATCTTTGAGGAGCCCATGTATCTGGCCGGCCTAGCTCTGCTCGTAGCTCTTCATGAGCAATGGCTTAGCCTTCTCCAGATCCCCACGAGACCGAATGGTGAGTTCCAAGTCGCCGGTCCCGAAGTGACCGACTTTGCGAACGTCCCGGCTGAAGCCCTTCTCAAGCTGAGTGCGATCCGGACCGATCTTGAGATAAACGAGTAACTTGGAGGACTGGGGATGCACTTCAACGCAGGCGAAGTTCTTTATGCGCTTGAAAGCGAAGTAAAACTTGAGTTCCCCGAATTGGACGTCGTCCCCCAGGGCCAGCAGGTGGGCTTTCAGGTCTTGGTAGAGCTCCTGGAGGCCTTTATCGGCCTTCTCCAACAGCTCGCCTGCGGTGGTGTATCTTTTGCTGGAATTAGCAGCCGCTTTGGCTCTGGGTGCCTCTTCGCCCACCACAGCGTTCACCAGCTCCAGGAGCAAGAGGTCATCCCCGAACTGGCGGTACCGGATCAACTCGATGTTCCGTCCCATCTGCTGGACGGCGTGCTCGTCGTATTTCGTGAAGTCTCCTGCGATGCAGATTAAGCGTGGGCGGGACCATTCGATACCCTCAGAGGTCTCTTTCCCAAGCTTTCTTTGGACGAGGAGCTCGAATTCCCCTCGGTGGTCCAAGAGCCAATCCAAGTAGAAGAGGCCCTGGCTGATCACGTTCTCATTGACGGACCGCTTGTACTCCAAAATGACCGGGCACCCGTTTTCGTCTAGGCCCAGAGAGTCTATCCGACCTCCGTGCGTCTTCCCGGTGGAATGCTCGGTCGCGAGAAAGCGGATGCCGAGAAGCACCTCCATGTTCCTCTCGATGAAGGACTGGAGTGTCTTCTCCAAGGAGGCTGCACTCCCAAGGAGGTCGTGGGCTTTCCCTCCCGTCATTCGGAACAGCTTGATATCACCCATGGTCCGTCCCCCCATCACCTACCGCTTTTGGCCTGGGCCCTTCACCGAATAGAGCGAGAATCCTGTCCCGGAGGCGCGTCCTCAAGTCCTCGGGGTCTTTCCAGAAGATGAAGTTGTAGTGGCTGATGTCGAAGTGGAGGGCCTTCTTCCGCTCGTCGTCATCCTGGCAGGTCCAGATGACGGTCCGCCCAAGGCCCATCTCAAAGCCGGCTTCCAGGTATACCCCGCCGGGATTGCTGGAGAAGTCCGCCACCATGAACTTGGAGCGGCGGATTTCGGCGATGATGCGGTCGTTGATATCCTCCGTGTGCTCCACCGCGTCCACGCGAAGGGCCTTGTAGCCGCAGTCCTCTTCGAGGGCCGGCCGGATGCCGTCCTTCCAGGCCCCATCCCACTCGGGCTTGAAGCTCATCGCAACGAAGACCGTCGAGCTGTCGATCGCGCCCTTTTGAAGCTCACCGGCCCGGGCCCAGCCCGCGAGGGTCAGGCGGTGCAAGCTGTCGTCGGTCTTGTCCCTCTCCAGCCAGCCGCTGCTGACCAGGATGTCTCGCACGTGTTCGAGACCGCTCCGGTTGGTGCAATGGCCAAGAGGGAAATCCCGCTCCGGGTCGAGGGCGTACTTGTTCCCGGCGTCGGGCGCGAGGCGCGAGAGATTCACTAGAAGGCGGTCCACCTTCTCGGGGATCGTCTTCGCGAAGGTCTCTTGCGGGATGCCATAATCCGTGGAAATGGTCACGGTCAGCGGCTTCAGTCCTAGGATCTCCCTCTCGCGAAGGACGGCCATCAACGGCGCCTTCTGGGGCAGCGTGAGGGCTTGCATGGACAAGACCGCCTCGAAGGACATGAAGAAATGCCCGCACCGGGGGCACACAACCTCGTGAGTCCGAGTCCAAATGGGCGGGAGAATCACGCCCTCCTCCCGGTGGCACAAGAGGCAATGCGGTACGCCTTGCTGGTTCATCGGTCGCCTCCCGATTGGCCCAGATGGCGGCTGCGCCTGCCTTTGGATGGAAGGGAAGACTTCGCGGCTCCGGCATTCTCTTCCCTAGTGACAACGCGATCCAGAAGCTGAGCCGCCGTCTCGTAGGGCCTGCCTTCGGTGCGGGCGAGGGCGGCCTCGGTGGGGACAAGTTCGCCGCGGAAGGCCTTGGCGAGGATGGCTTGGGTGAGGGCATCGGCGCGCTTCTGGGCCGCCGCCACCTTCGCCTCGATGGCATCGGCCAGGGCGAAGAGGGCCTCGACCCGGCGGACGATTTCGCGTTGCTCAAGAAGCGGAGCCACATTGATTTCTAGGCTTCTAAGCTGTTTCGTGTTCACTCGTGGCCGAGTGGCGCCATGGATCTCACTGACTAGAGAATCGTAGCTTTCCCTACCGGCAAGTTGAAGGGTGAGGTAGCGTTTAGAGACGAAATTTGCCTTGGGGCGGATGCAGAAGCAGTCTGCTTTCGCAATCGCTTTGGTAGTGAATCTCGGAAGCATGCAGACACGGACATCGTCCTCAACGAAGGATCCAAATATGATGTCCCCCTCGCCCACAGTATGTTTGGTCAAGGTGCTGTATTTTTCTTGGCTTACGAAGCATTCCTTTTCCCCGACAAATTTCAAATGGCCTATGTTCTCCAGGCGAATGACCCTTACCCCAGAATTTGTATAATCGTCGGATTTTAGACTTGATCCAAAGGGTCCATCAAATAGTCCTCTTTCTGAGAGCAAGTCCTCTAGTGGAATTCTATTCCAACTTTCAGGTATCTCTCCGTCTTCAATCTCTGCCCCGCGCCAGCTGCCAGTCAGTCTTCCGGAGCAGGCGGCGGAGAGGACGGCTTGGCGGAAGGCTTTGAGGAGGGCGGGGGCGCGGGCGAGGCGGGCGCGGGCGGCGTTCACGCGGGCGAGGAGGGCTTCCACCTTCTCCACGATCCGGCGTTGTTCGGGGAGAGGAGGAAGGGGGAACTCAAAGCCACGCACATCGCGCGGCCGTATGGCGGGATACAGAGCCCCCTGGACCGAGTTCGTCATTGCCTCGACAAATGCTTCACCGCGGACAACGAGGAAAAGCCAGCCGGGCAGACTCTCGATGGAACGTAGAACATCGAATCCAGTTGACGCGATTGATCCATCTAGTTCAGGCCCGACAAGGGCAACGGAGTTAAGGTTCGGCCGCGTCATTGAAACCAGTACGTCACCTGAACGGACCACCTGCCTGGCTCGGCTTGGGGCCTCCCCCGTCGGGACCGCACGCGGCGCGGTAATGCGCTTCCTTTCGTTGTCCACGCTTGCGATGTCTACGTACAGGAACTCCTGGCCCTTGCTCGGGCCGGACTGAGCCACCTTCCGAACAGTAATGTCTCCGATGGTGGCGGCCGTCCACCCCTCGGGCAGGTCATCGTCTTCGCGAAAAGCGAGACCTTGGGGCTCAGCCTTTCTTGTACGCACGGGGCTTCTCGGCCACTTGGGCCAGTTCCTCAGCGGCACCGTTTTCGAGGAGGGCGAGGACGGCGTTCAGCTCCTCCACGGCGCCGCGCAACTCCTCGATGGCCTCGGTGGCCAGCTCTTCGGGCTCGGGGAGGTTGTCGGGATCGTCGAGCGACTCGTCCTTGAGCCACTTGAGGCCGTCGAGCTTGTAGGCGCGCTCCTTCACCTCGCTGATGTGGAAGGGCCGCCAGCGGTCCTCCTGGGAGTCCTTCTCCTTCCGCCTGGCCCGGCCGTTGGGGTCTTTCCCGAAGCACCGCTCGAACTCGGCGAAGTGCTCCGGCGTCAGGGGCCGGTCCTTCTTGGTGATGTGGGGGACATTGGTGCGGGCGTCGTAGATCCAGGTCGTCTCGGTGGCCGGGCCCTTGGTGAAGAAAATCACGTTGGTCTTGGTGCCGGGGCTGTAGGGCGTGAAGGTGCCATTGGGAAGGCGCAGGACGGTGTGCAGGTCGCAGTCCTCCATGAGGACCTTAAAGACCTCGCCCGCTTGGTCGGCGAAGAGGCAGTTGTCGGGCACGACCACGGCGGCGCGCCCACCCGGTTTGAGGATGGTCATCACGTGCTGGAGAAAGTTGAGCTGCTTGTTGCTCGTCGCGATGGTGAAGTCCTCGCGCTCCGGGGCCTGGTTCGCGCCCTTCGTGCCGAAGGGAGGATTCGTGAGGATCACGTCGTGCCTGGGGCCGGAGTAGGCCTCGTAGATCGAATCGCCCAGGCCGATGACCGGCTCCAGGCCGTGGAGGAACAGGTTCATGAGCGCGAGACGGCGCGGGCGCGGCACGAGGTCCTGGCCGAAGTAGGTCTTGCTCTTGATGCGCTTCGCCAGCTCGCGCTCCAGTGCCCCGCCTTTGGTCTGCTCCAGGAGCCACTCGTAGGCGCAGACGAGGAAGCCGCCCGAGCCGCAGGCCGGATCGCAAATGGTGAACTCCTTGTGCGTCCTCGGGTCGGGTTGGATGCACCGGACGATGGTTTGGATGAGCAGGCGCGGCGTGAAGTACTGGCCCGCCCCCTTCTTGCCCTCGCTCGCGGCCTTTTCAAGAAGGCCCTCGAAGGCGGCGGCCTTCACGTCCACGTCCAGGGCCGTCCACTCGGTCTCGTCGATGAGGCCGATGAGCTTCTTCAGGTTCACGGGGTTCGTGAAGCGCGACTGCGCCTGGGCGAAGATGTCCCCCAACATGCCCTGCTCCTTGCCCAGGCGGCGGAGGACGTCCACGTAACCGTCCGTCAGGCCCGTGCCCGACAGCTCCGAAAGCGCGCCCCAGTCGCAGCCCCGGGGCACCTCGACCCCCTTCTCCTGCGCCATCTTCAGGAAGAGCAGGTAGGTGATCTGCTCGATGTAGTCCCCGTAGTCGATCCCGTCGTGCCGGAGCGTGTGACAGAAGCCCCAGAGCTTCCCTACGATGTCGGACATGCCAATCCTCCGGCACAAAGCAGCCTTGAATCCACTAAGCTAATTCATCCAAGAATCTAGCAAACTTCTCAAGTGTATTGTAATCCTCCATTGGCATTGGATCGGGGTTAAAGTGCATCACGTCGTTGCGCACTTCTCTGATCTTGTCCAACAGCCTAACAAATTCGCCACGATGCAGCGGGATATCGAGCTTCGCCCAACCATCATCGGCTTGCAGAAGCCGCACATACTCACCAAAGGTCAGGTCGTTGGGGTCTGAGATTTCGCGACCAGGGTCTGCCGGGTCCTTCGCTGCTGCCAAATCTTCCTTGGAGAACTTCATGGAGATAAGAAACCGAAGTTGGTTCTCGATCTGGCCTATTAGGAGGAAAGGTTTGGCAAGTTCCTGGTACTGAAAGCTGATGTCGTACGCCGTGATTGGCCCACGTATGGTATTGTCCTTGCGTCTGATAAGCACGCAGTCCTCAGCCGCAATTATCTCCACAGCCTCAAAGAGAGAGGCTTCCTCCGATAGCTCCCTCGCTCCATCCATGCAGTCACGAACAACAGCACACGGGTGGTGCAGCGCAAGCCTTTTGCCGATGGACTTCCAGCTTATGAGGCCCTTCAGCTCTCGTGGAGATTGCATCACAGGAAGCTGAGAAAAGTCGTTGGCCATCATTATCGTGACGGCTTTTTCGAGACTCGAATCGGGCGTGACTGAGACAGGCTCACGACCGGCCGCTTTCAATCTGCTAATTCGGTGTGCCAGGCCACGGCGCACGACGGCATTTAGCTCAACCTGCCCGACACCCGCAGCTGACATTACCCCCTCAGGGGCAATCACTGCCGTTTGAGAGGCATCGCGACGATCAAAGGTCACAGGTGCACCTATGTAAACCTCCTCGAAGTCCGGGTCTGTCGTGACCCCAACCTCATCAAATGCCTCTTTGATCTCCAAGACCTTTTGCCCACCGCGTCGCTTCGCTCCAAACCATGAAAGAATCTCCCTGACAGGGAACTCGGGATGCCCCCCCTCCTTGACCTGTTGGGCTACCCGCAGTAGCTGTTCTGGAATCGCCATTCTCAGCCTCCTATGCCGCCACAGCCTCGTTGAGCCTCTGGATCAACCCTTCCAAGTGTCCTTGAAAAGCCCTATTTGCCTGCCCCCATCCACCGTGGCGCATGAGGATAGGCGACAGGTCGAAGTCTTCTTTTTCGATGGAGAGGTTCACGGCGAGGTGGGCCTTGATCCAGGAAAGCCACTGGTGCTGTTCAGGCGTGAGGTAGAGCCCCTTCGTCACCCGATCAATGGCCAGATCTGCCCGCTCTTCGCCAGTCAGGAGAGGCTCGGTCTCTCTGGCCGCGTGCTTCACCATGGAGATGATATCGGCGAGGGCCTTATGGTAGCAGCGCTCGTGGGCCTTCTGGAGATTCGACTCGGTGAAACCCTCTTGGGTGGTGGTCAGCTTCTTGCGCAGGTCCACGAGGGCGTGGCTACCCCATTCTTTGGGTCGTTCCAGGAGGATGGTCAGGGCCTCCACCTGCTCCTTATTCTCCCGGATGTACCGGGCGAAGGCAGCGAGGTAGTCCTCGGGCTTGAGGAGGGCGCCATCGCTCCCACGCACCTGCCACGCGCTGGCGACCGTGTCCACCGTGTCGTAAGCGACGAGGAAAGTCCGCTTGGGTCTCGGGTAGTTCACGAGGAGATCCTGGAAGGCGGGGTCCCGAAGGAGAGACATGACGCCCGTGAAGTCCTCGTGCAGGCGCCGGGGCAGTTCCGCCGCGAAGCGGGCCACGTCGCCTTCCTCGATGTAGGCGGCGAACAGCTCGCGGGCTTCGCCGGACATCTCCTTGGCGACCCTCTGGAGTCGCCGGACCAGGCAACGGACGTTGTAGTCCCGGTCCCGGTTGGCCCAGATCTCCTCGATGATCTCGTGGAGGGTACGGGCCTCCTTCTGCGGCGGCTCGGCCGTGATGGCGGTCGCCGTGCGGAAGTAATCGAGAAGCGTTCCGCCGAAGCAGTCGAAGACCGTGAAGTGGGATTTGTCGGAGTAGAGCTCGCCCCGGCGGGTACCCCGGCCCATCATCTGCTCGAAGAGGATGCGGGACTTGATTGTGCGCAGGAACACGATGAACTCCAGGTCCGGGATATCCACGCCCGTGGAAAGCAGGTCCACCGTGACCACGATGCCCGGCTGCCTGCGGTTGCGGAACTCGCGGATGCGCTGGAGGGGGCGGTCCACCCGCCCCGTGATCTTTTGGACGAAGCTGTCCCCCTGGCCGAAGACGTCGCGGGCCTTGTCCACGAGGTCGTCGGCGTGGGAGGTGTGGGGCAGGTCGTTGGCCGCGAAGATGAGTGTCTTGGGGAAGCGGCCGTAGAGCGCTTGGTGCTGGTCCGCATACTTCCGGATCTCTTCGAGGATCTTCCGGTTGCTATCGGGCGAGGTGACCTTCTCTTCTAGCTCCGTGGGGGCGAACTGGCGCTCGTCCTCCACGTTGTCCAGCCGCTCCCGGCCCGATTCGGGGTCCACGAGCCCCACCCGCTCGCCCTCGCTGAGGAAGACGCCGTTCATGCGCACGTCCGAGCGGATGGAGACGGCATCGTAGTCCACCAGGAAGCCCTCCCGGACTGCCCGCGTGTACTCGTAGCGGTAGGGGATCTCCTTGAAATAACCCGTCGTGTGGGAGGCGGGCGTGGCGGTGAGGCCGATCTTAATGGCGTCGAAGTGGTCGAGGGTGTCGCGCCAGATGGCCTCCTCTCGGGCGGTGTACCCGCGGTGGCACTCGTCGGCCACGATCAGGTCGAAGGCGTGGATCGGGATCTCCAGCTTGTCGGCATCCTCGTCCACTTCCTCATCACCCGTGGCGAAGACGGCATTGCGGCCGAACAGGTTGATGGTCATGCGCTGGATGGTGCAGACGTACACGAAGGCGAGGCCGGGATTGGGGGAAAGCAGGTACGACGACGGGAGCACCTTGGGGTCGAATTTCTCGTCCTCGTCCAGATCGTCCCGGAAGAACCGCTGGCTGTAGACCTCGTAGATCTGGTCGAACTTGAGGTTGGGCTCGGGCTCGAAGGAGGCGAAGGCTCGAACGGCCTGCGCCGCGAGGGCGCGCCGGTCCACGAGAAAGAGAACCCGTTTGGCCACGCCCGCCTTCATGAGCCGGTAGATCTCGTTCACCATCGTGAAGGTCTTGCCCGTGCCCGTAGCCATGGCCACGAGCATGGCCCGCTTGCGGGCGGCGATGGCCTGCTCCATTGCCTCGTTGGCCTCGCGCTGATAGGGGCGCAGCCGCGGGTGGGCGTTGGGGGTCGAGAGGAGGGCCCCGCAGGCACAGTCCAAATCCTTGGAGAGCATCTCCTGCAACGCCTCGGGGGTGTGAAAGCCCGCGATCTTTCTGGAGCGGTTCAGCGGATGCCGGATGTCGTGGAACCAGATCACCTCGCCGTTGGTCGAGTAGAGGAAGGGTACGCGCAGGCCGTTGAAGTTGAAGGGGCCGTCCTGGAGGCCCCGGGCGTAGCGCTCGGCCTGGGTCAGCACGTTTTGAGGGCCCAGCGTCAGCCGCTTGGCTTCCACGATGCCGATGACCCGGCCTCCGTCCACCAGCGCATAGTCCGCCGGGCCGTTCTCGGTGGGGTATTCGGCCAGGGCAGAACCTTCAAGGCACTGCAACGGTTGGCTCGGGAGGTACGGGGAGATGGTCCACCCACTCGCTTGAAGCTTGGGGTCAATCAGCTTTCTGCGGGTAGCGGCTTCACTGAGGGAGGTCACGGGCGCTGCTCCCGAGAGCATGGCCTTACCCCGTGGAGGCTTGCCTTTCGGCTCGCAGGCCTTCGACTAGGCTTCACCGGAACCCCCTCCCCTTAGTCCGCACTGCCTTTTGCCTTTTGTAGCTACTCCGTGGGTAAACCGCTTCCTCATTATCCACCTTGAGTCTACTCTATGCTAGTGAGTGAAGGGAGCCGGGGTGCCTAGTTGGCCTCCGCGAGTTGGCGCAGGGGGAAATGACTGATGGAATGGAATCTGACTCCCGAACAAACCCAGATGATCTTGGAGGCGGTGTTCATTGACCCAGCCGAAGTACCGGAGAGAAAAGTCAGAATCAACGGCGACATTGTGCTTCAGTCTTCGCGATTCGCCGTTCGAGACTACTACAAGGAGCTTGAGCGGGTAGCAAGGCTCAGCAAATACATGGCCGTCTGGAAGAAAAAGAACGGTGTGGGCACAAAGGAATGGATAGACACGATTTCTCAGGCGGAGGCGTTCCTGGGAAAGATCCTGGAAACGCCCGAGCTTCAACTCATCCTGGGTATTGGCGAAGACGGCCCGACCACTGGGACCATGGTCCGCACCGGTAGAAGGGAAGTCTTGCGCACAAAAGGTGAGGAATTGGTTTTCGAGGTGGTTGAGAAGGTCGCGATGCCACTTGGCAGCGTGGAGGACCTTTGCCGGGCCAAGGAGGTCCTTCGGAGGTTAGCCCTAGTCCTAGAGGCAGGCCCCGTAAGGCTCTCCCCCAAGATTCCTCCAAGACGGGCAGTCACGCGCCCAGAGGGAAGAGCCCGCCGGGAGCTGTGTGAGGAACTTGCCCGAGTGTTCAAATTGAATGCTCAACGTGCCCAGAAGGGCGCAGGTGAGAGCAGGGGAAGGCCCCCTTCCTCCTACCTTAAGCGAAGAAGGGCCTATGTCAGGACGGTTTGTGGGGCCGCGGGGATAGCCTTGCCAACTTCGGATAAGGCTCTGGATGCCCTCATGCCGCCAGTGTTTAAAAGAAAGCCCTCTTACGCCGACTAGTTGCCTCGCCCTTTTCCCAAACTTAAGCTTCTGCCCACACCTTCCCCACGCCCAACAATAGTTCCAGCCATTCTGAGCCCCCTTAGACCTCTTCGAGGTTCGAAGGTAAATTCGCGACTTCCTACGATGTGGCCGAGTAGTTTTGGACGGCCTGCACTGGGCGGGTCTCCAAGATGAAAGGAGGCTACAGCAATGGACGGAAGGCTCCCCGCGAAAAAGGAAGTGGAGGTTCGAGGGGTGAGGAGATGCATCCGAATCCCCCAAGCGGCTAAGGAGAGCGGCCTGGCTTTAGGCTCAATCCGAAAGTGGGTGGCGCAGGGGTTGATCCCGCATTTCAAGGTGGGCCGGGCCGTGCTCATCGATGCCGACGAATTTCAAGAGTGGCTCCGGCGCACCCGGGTGGAGGGGAGGTAATCATGGCCGAAAAAAAATCGGCGGCCCCGCTAAGGCCGCCATGCGAAAACTGTCCCTATTTTAAGTATATGCAACTGGGCGGAGATTCTCCAGACGAAAAGCTGCTTCTAATGGCCGGTCTTGTTCATCGGGGAATCCAAATCGGAAGGTGCATGGAGCTGACTCGCCTTTCGAACCTTCTGCAAGCCGACCCCGAGACTCGCCACCTTTACGAGCGCCTCAATAAGGCCGAGGTGGGCTAATGCGTCCACAAATCGAACGACTCATCCAGGCCATCGAAGCCCACACAGGCCACAAGAGGGAATCGGCCGGCGGTGAGGTCAAGCTCTGGTGTCCCGGGCACCAGGGACACAGTGCTTCCCTCAAGATCACGGAGGCGCCCAATGGAAGAGCCCTGATTCACTGCTTTGCCGGGTGCGACGCCACGAAGGTGCTTAGCTCCATGAGGTGGTTTTGGGCGGACCTTGAGGAACAGAGCAGCGCAGGAGGGAGCGTGCGTCCCCTTCCTAGCACCCCCGTTGTTGCCCCAGGGCGGCATGTGCCCGCCACCCTGAACCTGAACATCTTCTGTGACGAGAGGGGGTTGGATAGAGAGAGCCTTGTCGAGAGGTGGAATGTAAAGGAGGGAGTACACCAGAACCGCCCATGTCTTCGCTACCCCACCGCGCTGGGGGTGGACCGGATCAAGTTCTTGGACGGGACCAAGCCTAAGTACAGGTGGGCCGCCACTGGCGGCAAAGCTCACTGGTACGGGATGGAAGCGGCCAAAAGGCGGGGCGGCCTGTTGCTCTACCTCGTGAACGGCGAGCCTTCCGTCTGGGCCTGCGATCAAGAAGGCGTGCCCGCTGTGTGCGCTTGCGGGGAAGGGGTGACCCTCACCCCGGCCATGATTAAAGACTTCAAGGGCTCCGGCTTTGAGCGGTTCGCCGTGGTCTTTGACCGGGACGCGGCGGGCCGTGCCGGGGCCTTGAAGGCCCTGAAGGCGATTCGGAGTGCAGGGTTGGAGGCCGTTGCCCTAGAGCTGCCTCCCGAACTCGGTGAGAAGGCCGACGTGGACGATCTCCACCGACGTGAGGGACCGGATCTAGCGGCCGCCCTGACCGCGCTCCCTCATCTCCCTGAACCTCTCCCACCCGGGCCAGTGCTGCGCCCATTCTCTGAGATTGAGCCGGAGGAGGTGTCCTGGTTATGGAGGCCCTACATCCCGGCTGGAAAGCTCGTTCTCTTCCAAGGCGACCCAGCGGCGGGAAAGACGTGGGCGGCACTCGCCCTCTGCGCCATGCTCATAAAGCAAGGGCGCAAGGCGATTTACGCCACGCTTGAAGACGGGCTGGGTGATACGCTTCGTCCCCGCGCGGACAAGCTGGGGATAGACCCGAACCTCCTGATTGCCCTTGCAGGCAAGCGCGAAGAGGACGGTACCGAACGCACCCTCACCCTTACCGATATCCACGACATTGAACAGGCCATAATCCAGGTGAAACCTGCCCTGCTGGTGCTCGACCCCATCAGTGCGTGGCTTCAGGACGCAAACATGAACAGGGCGAACGAGGTTCGGGGAAAGCTCACCCCGCTCATGGCGTTCGCCGAGCAATACGGCGTTACCGTCCTCATCCTTCAGCACCTGACCAAGGCCAAGACCGACCGCGCCATTTACCGGGGCCAGGGCTCCATTGACTTCGTGGCGGCTTGCCGGTCCGCCCTGCTCTTCGGCGCGGCCCAAGGCGGGCAACGGGCCATGGTTCACCTGAAGAACAGCCTCGGCCCCCTCGGGAAGAGCGTTGGCTACACAATCGGCCCGGAGGGCTTCTCGTGGACCGGCGAGAGTGAACTCACTGCGGGGGACATCCTGGAGCCCGAGGCCGGGCCGGAAGAGAAGAGCGAGCGGGAGGACGCCAAGGTCTGGCTCGAAGCCGCCCTTGCGGAGGGCCCACAGGATGCCGGAGGTCTTCAACAGCGCTTCGAGAAGGAGACGGGATACTCTCACCGGACGCTCCGGCGGGTGCTGGAGCGAATGGGCGGGCGGTCCCACAAGGATACTTTTTCCGGATCTTGGAAGTGGGCGCTTCCCGAAGGGGACACGGGCCCCCACGAAGGGGACATACACACCCACACTGTCCCCTTGGGCGAAACTACCGTCCCCAAAGGCTTGCATGGCAAGGCTTCCACCCAAGGGGACACGAAAAAAGAGCCTGTCCCCTTCGGCCCCGGACCTGTCCCCTATGACGAGAGGGCCTTCCTGGAGGTGTAGGGCATGAACGCGGTCGAGGTCCTCGCACATCTTAAGGAAGCGGGCGTCACCGCTACCCGCCACGGGGATCGGATTCGACTTGCTCCTCCACAGATCGGA
>JAKAJA010000279.1 GCA_021814085.1 Acidobacteriota bacterium
GCATGACGCGGTAAGCCTCCTCCAGGGTGGTTCCCGTAGTGACCGTATGCGGGTTTTTGTGCATGATGTCCTTGACCAGCATGCTCCCTCACTTTCTCGGGCCAGGCGGCCGACGCCCTTTCAACAGCACCACGTACGATTTATGGCGGCAACCCCACGACCCACCAGAAAAGAACCTCTGGGGAGGATGGGATGCAACGTCAGCGGTGCAGAGAGGGCCCTCCTCAATTTCCCTTCAGCCCCACGCGAATGTCTCCCGTGACCGCGGCGGGGCCGGAGGCTCCCGTCATGTCAGGGAGTTCGACCTCCGCGTGCATCTCCTGCACCCAGGGGATCTCCTCCAGGAGCTGGGAGATCCTGCCAAGGAGCTCCTCCACGCTCCCCTCGGGGGTCAGGCCGATGGCCTCCACCATCTCCCTGGCGTCCGTGTCGAAGAGGGGGGTTATGCGTTCAACAGGGGTCCGCCCCTCACACCTCAATTCGATGACGGGGCCGAAGTGGAGGTCGGATCGTACCAGCAGCCGCAGGAGGGAGCCTTCGGCGTACTCGGCGTTGTCGCTCGGCACGTCCGAAGAAATGCCAAAATCGGAGAGAAGGCCCCTCGCCTCCTCGCCATCGATCCAGATGAGGCCATCCTGGTCGGCTTGTCTCTGGAGCGCTGCCTCCAGCCGGCGGCGGGCGGCCGCGGGTTTGGCATCCTCGTACCAGAGCAGCTTGCCCGCGGGGCGGCGCCTGAAAGCGGCGTACTGCGCCGCCCGGCCGAGCGCGAATGCAGCCGATTCTGGGAATCGGTAGGAGGGGAAAATGCGATGTGAGGACGACCT
The DNA here is from genome assembly GCA_021814085.1 of Acidobacteriota bacterium. GTDB lineage: Bacteria > Acidobacteriota > UBA4820 > UBA4820 > DSQY01 > JAKAJA01. Next base: position 825 of record JAKAJA010000279.1, read on the forward strand.
CTCCTCGATGGACGAGAGGAGCTCCACGGTGCCCGTGGTCCCCATTAGGCATAAGAGGACGGGCTTGGGAACACTGCTCTCGGCCTCGGCCGCCTCGATACCTCGGCGGATGGCCTTTCCCATTGCGAGGGGATCGCACTCGCCCAGGCACGCGTGGATGACGATGAGGGAGTCGACGCTCTCCTGGGATAGGGCACCGTGTACGGCGGCCTCGAAGACCTCCGCGGTGGCCAGGGCGCCCAGGTCCACGGCGTGGGACGAGGCCACCTCGAGCCCTCCCGCCTCGCAGGCGTCGGCGCATATGGTCACGACCCCGCCCGAGTTACTTACGATTGCGACGCCGTTGCCCCTGGGAAGGGGCTGGTGCGCCAGGAGGACGGCGACATCAAACATCTCGTCGAGGGTGTTCGCCCGGATGACGCCCGCCTGCCTGAACAGGACGTCCACCTCCGTGTCCCCCTGGGCGGAGGCGGCGATGTGTGCCCGGGCCGCGTGCCGGCCGGCCCTGCTCCGGGCGCTCTTCACGCAGAGGACTGGCTTCTTGCGTGCCACGCGCCGCGCGACGCGGGCGAAGCGTCTCGGGTTGCCGAAGGTCTCCAGGTAGAGGAGGGCGATGGCCGTGGTCGGGTCCTCCTCCCAATAGTGGAGGAGATCGTTTCCCGAAACGTCGGCCCGATTGCCCGCAGAGACGAAAGTGGAAAACCCCAGTCCGCGCTCCGCGGCATAGTCCATGATGACGATGCCGAGTGCCGCGGAATGCGAGTAAAACCCCACGCGGCCCTCGATGGGCATGGAGGGAGCCAGGCTGGCGTTCAGATGGACCTCGTGGCTTGTGTTAACTAGGCCCAGACAGTTGGGCCCCACTAGCCGGGCCCCGTGCGACCGGACTAGATCGAGAAGCTTGGCCTGGAGGGCGCCCCCCTCTGGACCCGCCTCCGCGAAGCCCGAGGAGACCACGAGAAGGGCTTTCGCGCCGATGCTCATGGCGTTCTCGGCCACCTCGAGGACGCCCTGGGCGGGGACGGCTATGACGACCAGATCCACGGGCTCCGGGAGCTCCAGAAGGGAAGGACAGGCCCGGACGCCATTCACGGAGGCAGCCTGGTTGTTCACGGGGTATACGGTGCCCTTGTATCCACCGTTGAGGATGTATCTGAAAATCATGCTCCCCACGCTCGTTTGGTCGCGCGAGGCGCCCACCACGGCCACGACCCTGGGCCTGAGGAGGGGGATCAACGAGTTCGCGGCCGCGATCCTTTCGCGGACCTCACCCCGTTCCCTCACCGCAACGGCGCCGTCCACGGGGAACTCCACGTGGATGCTGCCCCCCTCGAAGGCCTGCTTCGCCTCGAAGCCCGAGCTCTTGAACACTCCTATCATTTTGTCATTGTCGAAGAGAACCTCTGCCTCGAACCCCACGTAGCCGTTACCGGCCGCCGCGCCTGCTATGCGCTCGAGCACGAGCGTGCCGATGCCGCGGCCCTGGTGCTCGTCGGCCACCATGAAGGCGACCTCCGCCCGCTTTCCGCCACCTAACCCGATGTAGTTGCCCAGGCCGATAACCTTCTCATTGGGTTCCTCGCCCTGGATGGCAAGCAGGCAGTAGCGCTCCTTCGGATCGTTGATGCAGAGTTCTTCCACGAAGCGTCTGGAGACCTGTGCTACACCTCCCATGAACCTCATTTGGAGGCTTTGCCGCGACAGGCCTTTCATGAGTTCCTCGACGATGGGAACATCGGCGGGCGTGGCAGGCCTGATGAGGACGCTCGCACCGTCCTTGAGCAGCGCGAACTCTCTGAAATGCTCCGTGTCAGGAATAAACCGGAACATGATCACCCCTATTTTGATGGAAGCATATCACATGTCGGCGCTGAGTCCGCAAGAAAAAAATGGGGCGGGGGAGCCCCAGCTCCGCCCGCCCCAAAGCGCTAGTCATCCAGCTAGGCTAGTGCCGTCACTTTCCCTGAACGGTAATCCGGATCGCCTCTACCACGTCGGGGTTGGCGAGGGTCGTGATATCCCCCGTGGCGCCTCTCGTTGAAATGGCCGCCAGAATCCGGCGCATGATCTTGCCCGAGCGGGTCTTGGGCATGTCCGGAACGATCCACACGTTCTTGGGTTTTGCGATGGGGCCGATATGGTCGCTCAGGGCCTGGGATATCCTCGCGCACAGCTCTGGGGAAGCTTGAAAGCCGGGCTTCAGGGCGATGTACAGATCGGGGATGCGGCCCTTGAGTTCGTCGGGGACCGGAACCACCGCGGCCTCCGCGACTTCGTTTACGGTGAGCGCGGCGCTTTCAAGTTCCTTGGTGCCCAGGCGGTGTCCCGCCACATTGATGACATCGTCTATGCGCCCGAGGATTCGGAAGTAGCCGTCCGCGGCATAGACCGCTCCGTCTCCGGCAACGTAGGGCCAGTCGCGCCAGTCCTTGCTGTCCTTGTCCTTGCAGTAGCGCTGGAAATAGACCTTGACCATGCGATCAGGGTCCCCCCAGATGGTCTGCATAAGCCCCGGCCAAGGGTTCCGGATGCAGATGTTCCCGGCCTTGCCGGCTCCGGCGGGGAGTTCTTTTCCCTCGTCGTCGAAGACGACCGGGTAAATGCCGGGGACTCCGGGGCCCGCGCTGCCGGGCTTCATGGGTGCGAGGGCGGGGACCGTGCTGCACAGGAAGCCGCCCGTCTCCGTCTGCCACCACGTGTCGACGATAACGGCTTCACCCTTCCCGACGACGTTGTAGTACCAGCGCCAGACCTCCGGTTCGATGGGCTCACCCACCGTGGTCATGTGCTTGAAGTGGCAATTGTACTTCTTGGGAACATCTTCACCGGCCCTGCGGAGGGCGCGGATGGCCGTCGGGGACGTATGGAAGATGTTGACCCCAAGCTCCTCGGCGACGCGCCAGGACCGTCCGGCATCGGGATGGGTGGGGATTCCCTCATAGATGACCGAGGACGCCGCCAGCGCCAGAGGCCCGTAGACAATATAGGAGTGCCCGGTGATCCAACCGATGTCGGCCATGCACCAGTATACGTCCTCGGGGTGGATGTCCTGGATGTATTTGGAGGTACCGGTGACGTAGGAGAGGTAGCCCCCGGTGCTGTGCTGGCACGCCTTTGGCCGGCCCGTGC
>JAKAJA010000280.1 GCA_021814085.1 Acidobacteriota bacterium
CATGGAGCTCCCCGAGGGGTACAACACCCGCATCGGGGAGGGGGGCTTCTCCCTCTCGGGGGGCCAGAGGCAGCGCCTGGCCATCGCCCGGGCCCTCCTCAAGGACCCCCCCATCCTCATCCTGGACGAAGCCACATCGGCGCTGGACTCGGAGAGCGAATACCTCGTCCAGCAGGCCCTCTTCAACCTCCTCAAGGGCCGCACGACCCTCGTCATCGCCCACCGCCTCGCCACCATCCTGAACACCCACCGCATCGTGGTACTCGACCAGGGCCGGGTGGTGGAGGACGGGACCCACAAGGATCTCCTCGACCGGGGGGGGCTGTACGCCCAACTCGCGGCCATCGAGTTCAGGGCCTCCCAGCCGGCCACGTAGGGAGACAGCCAACCCGGCGCTCTCATCTCCCCTCCCGGCCCGTTTGGGATGGGCTTGCAACATAAAAGCAGGCGGTGCTATGTTGGTCCTACGGAGGCCCCGTGGAAGATAGGCCCAAGGAGACCCTTAAGGTCCTCGACAGGCGTAAATTCACGCCCGATGGGCAACTGCGCGAGGGCGTGGATATCTCCCCCCCGGCCCCGCCCCCCCCGGAGCCCGAGAAACCGCCCCAGCCGCCAGCGTCCGAGGGAGGGCCCGATAAGCCCCCCGCCCCGGCCGAGCCCACGTCCATCTTCTCCGTCCTCGTGCAAGACATGGCGCAGAACTGCGCCTTCAGCCTGGGGCTCATTCCCGACCCGGCTACGGGCCGAGCGAGGGTGGACCTGCAATCAGCAGGACTCTACATCGATTTCCTCGATACGCTCCAGCAGAAGACCCGCGGCAACCTCGATCCACAAGAGAAGCAGGTGCTGGAAGACTGGCTCTTCCAGCTGAAGATGCTCTACGCCAAGGCCAGCCAGAAGAGGCCGCAGTAAGGCGGGCACCTGATGAGACGAGTGATAACGGCCATCCTTCTCCTCCTCCTGTTCACCCTGGCGGTGCCCTGCACCTCCATGGCCCAGGCAAAGCGGCGCGCCCCGAAGGCTCCGCAGGCCCAACCCTCCGCGGAGACCACGATCCACCTGGACCCGAAGGAGGTGGCCAAACAGATGTCCAGCTCCCACGAGGAGGCGGTGGACGTCAACAACGAGTCGATCCTCGTGAAGTATATCAAGGCCTACGAGGGGGCCCAGCTCCCCGACGAGCGGCAGCAGATCGTCACGGAGCTCTCGGACTTCTGCATCCAGCGGGGCCTGCGGCCCTCGCCGGACCTGGCGGAGATGTTTCTGGCCCTGGCTCGGGAGGCTCAGTCCCAGGGCAGGGCTTCGGAGTGCGCCGCTCTATGCCGCAACGCCGAGGCCTTCGACCCGGACCACCCGCTCGTCCACCTGGCCCTGGCTGATGCTTCGCGCCGCGAGGGCGGGATGTTCTCGGGGGCCACATACTACGAGGTCATGGCGACCTTCTTCCTGTCCTTTAAGAACCTCGAAACCCGCTGGCTTGCGCTGTCTACCCTCGCCCTCTGGCTGAGGGTCACGGCCTTCCTGGTGCTGGCCGCCCTCGCCCTCGTACTCCTGGCCAAGTACCAAGCCCAACTGCGGCACGACGTCCAGGAGTGGATGGGGGGCGGGGATAACATGCTCGTCCAGGCCGCGGGGTTCATCGCCCTCTTCCTGCCGAGCCTCCTGTTCCTGGCGGGCTACTGGTGGATCATTTACTGGGCGGGGGTCTTCATGATCTACGCCAGATGGCCCGAGCGCATGGCCACGGCCGCCGCCATCATTATCTTCGTGGGTTCCGGGGCCCTGGCGGTCCATTGCCAGCAGCGGGCCTACCTCGACATGAGCCAGCCCCAGGCCTCCAACCTCCGGTGTTACGCGAACCGAATCGGCATAGGCCTCGACGCATCCCTCGCCTCGCACACGGCCCAGGGCGATCCTCTCCAGCGCACGTACACCTTCCTCCTGGCGGACCGCTATCTCCTGCACGGGAGCTACGCCAAAGCCGAGGGCCTCTACCAATCCCTCCTCAGCGGCTCACCCGATGACGCCGAGGTGGCCAACAACCTGGGATGCATCTACTTCTATGAAAATCGCTATCAGGAAGCCATCCAGCAGTTCGGCAGGGCCATCGAAAGCAGGGCGGACATGGCCGCCCCCTACCTCAACCGGTCCCTGGCCAGAAACAAACTCTTCGATTTCACGGGGGCGAAGGACGACCAGGACAAAGCACGAGGGCTCGACAAATCCCTCCTCAAGACCGGCAAGCTGGGTCAGGCCGAGGAGTGGAGCCCCGTGCCCAGCTGGATCCCCATGGAAGAGACGCTCAAGCTGGCCCTCAGGCAGGAGACCAGCCGCCCGGGGAGCCTCACGGGGCCCCTGCGCTTGAGCCCCTCCCCCGTCGCCCTCGCCCTGCGACCGGCCTTCTCCTTCTGGGTCATCCTCTTCTGGGTGTTGTTCGTCGCGGTGGGTCTCGCGAAGAAGTCCGCGTTCTTCGCCCGCGCCTGTTTCAAGTGCGGCCGGCCCTTCTGCAGCCGGTGCAAAACATCCCTCGAGTTCGAATCCTTCTGCTCCCAGTGCGTCCATCTGTTCATCAAGCAAGACGGCGTCTCGCCCGAGGCGCGGCTCAAGAAGAACTACGAGGTGGAGCGGTACAACAACCTTCAACGCACCCAGAGGGCCATCTTCTCCCTGTTGGCTCCGGGCGCCGGACACCTGCTCGAAGGCCACTCCTTTATGGGCCTCTTCCTGCTATTCCTGTGGTTTGGGGCCATCGCCGCCCTCGCCGCGCCCTACTACGCGCTGCCTTTCCCGTACCCCGCCCTGGCGGGGGCCGGCCCCTTGATGGGCACCCTGTGGGTCGTGGCGCTCCTCGTGATGCTGCTCGTCTGGGGCGCCTTCGGCGTCCCGCTGGCCTTGCGCCGGGAGCCTCCCCGGGCTGGCCAGTTGAGGAGGGGGTAGGCCATGGCCCTCGCGGGAACCCTTAAAGACTTCAGCCTGGCGGACATCTTCCAGCTCATCGCGCTGCAGAAGAAGACGGGGTACCTCACGCTCCGCAACGAGGCCGACGTCGTGACGGTCACCTTCATGGAGGGGAGCGTGGTGGGCGCCGAGTCGCTGAATAAGCGTCTCGAGGACCGGCTCGGCCACGTTCTCGTCAAGACGGGCCGCATATCCAGGGAGGAACTCACCAAGGCCCTGGAGGTGCAGCGGCAGACTCTTCAGCGGCTGGGGTACATCCTGATCGCCGAGGGGTTCGTGGACGCATCGAGCCTCAGGTCCGCCCTGGCCACCCAGATGCAACAGACCATTTTCCGCCTCTTTCGGTGGAAGAGCGGGGACTACAATTTCGAGCCCCACGACACGGTGGAGTACGACCGGGAGAACGTCACTCCCATGGCCGCGGAGAGCATCCTCATGGAAGGCATCCGGATGCTCGACGAGTGGCCCATCATCGAGAAGAAGATCCCATCCTTCGACAAGGTCTTCGAGAAAATCCCCCTTCCTACGCCGCCCATCCTTGATACACGGGCGGACGTCCCCATCCTTGACGAAGCTGCCCTTTTCGGCACCGTGAGCCCCAAGTCGGCACCCCCAAAAGGGACGACGGATGGCGCCGCGGTCCGCCTTTCCCAAGAGGAGATGGCGGTCTACCAGAACGTGAACGGCGTCTTCACGGTACAGGAGATCATCGATCGTTCTGGGATGAACGAGTTCGAGACCTGCAAGGGCCTCTTTGAACTCCTCAACCGACAGATCATCCGCCCCGTCATGCCCACCGTGGCGGAAGCACCCGTGGAGGAGAAGCGGCGCATGGTCTCCCCTGATGCCATGGGAAAGATCGTGGCCTCCCTGGCCGCGGCCTGGCTCGTGGTCTCGGTCCTCCTCCTCCCCTTCCATCCCCTCGACTACCTGCCCATCGGCAATACGCCCTACAAGCGCGACCGGATCATCCTGGAGTCGCGCCTGCGCCTGC
>JAKAJA010000281.1:0-3637 GCA_021814085.1 Acidobacteriota bacterium
CGGCGTCCGGAAGGGTGAGACCGTTTGCAACGGCGAAATCGTCCCACCCCCGGTTGGCGGCAAGGATGGTTCCCGTTTCATCGAGGACGCATAGATGGGCCGAGAGGGCGTCCAGTGTGGATCGAGCGAACCTCTCGGACTTGGCGAGAGCCTCTTCGGCCCGTTTCCGTTTCGTGATGTCCCGGATGTAGCCACCTATTCCCGTCCTCCCTCCAGACAGGGGCACGGGGAACTTGACGGTCTGATAGGTGTTCGGCCCCACGATCTCCTCACCGACCACCACTTTGCCCCTCGCGAGGGCCTCCTGGTCGCTGGCCCGGCAGCGCTCCGCCGCTTCCCGGGGCATGAGATCGAAGTCCGTATGGCCTAGGATGGCCTCGTCGGGCTGGCCCAGGAAAGCGTTGTTGGCAGGGTTGCTGATCAGGTATTTAAAGGACTCGTCCTTCAAGAACACCATGTCGTTCGTGGCGTCGATAAAGGTGCGGTAGCGGCCTTCGCTCTCTTTTAGAGCTTCCTCGGCCCGGTTGCGTTCGGTGATGTCTCGGACCACCCCCTCCGTTCCGACCACCCGGCCCTGGTCGTCCTTGCAGTGCTGAGTACTGAGTGATACCCAGAAGGGCGAGCCGTCCTTCTTTCTTCCCAAGCCGACGCGATCATAGACGCGGCCATTGCGCCTCATTTCCTCCAATACGGACTGCCTTTCCTCTGGGTCGTAGTAGAGGCATCGGGCGGACAATCCCATCATCTCCTCGACGGAGTCATACCCGTACATGCGGGGCACGGAAGGGCTCAGCAGGATGAACCGCCCGTCGCCATCCGCCCGGAAATAGGCGTCTTGCAAATTGTCAAGAATGCCGCGGAGCCTCGTCTCGTTCTCTCGGAGGGCATCTTCCGCCTTCCGGCGCGCCTCTCTCTCTTCGATGGTCTGAAGGGCATGCCCTAGGTCGGCGCCCAGGTCCTCCAGGATGGCCTGTTCTTCTTCTCCAATGGCATCCGGTTCGCTGGAGTACACCGTCAGCGAAGCCACGGCTTCGCCTCGAACCATGAGGGGAACGCCCACCGAAGAGAGATAGCCCGCGCGCAGGGCCGCCGTCCGCCAGGGAGCCATGGCGGGATTGAGGGTCACATCGGGGTTCACCGCGGGGCGTTTCTCGCGAATGGCCGTGCCCGTTGGCCCATGCCCCTCCGGCGTGTCGTCCCACCGGACCGTTGCCCCCTCAAGATATCCATCGGAAGATTTCGATTGGGCGATGGGCAGAACCCGGCCGTCGGGCTCCTTGGAACCCACCCAGGCCATGACGAACTTGCCATGCTCCACCAAAATCCCGCAGGCCGCCGTGAGGAGCGCCGACCGGTCACCCTCCCTTACCACCAACTGGCCGATCTCGGTCACGGTGCGCAGGAGGCGGTTGAGCTGGAGGATCCGGCCTTCCGATCGCTGTTTCTCTTCGAGGACCGCGTGAAGGGCTCGGACCCGCTGGCCCCGCAAGAGGCCGTAGCCGATGCCGAGAAGCATAACGAGGATGCTCGTGAAAGCGAATGCATGGAGGGCCATGGACCGGCGAAACGGTCCCATGGCTTCTTCCCGGTCGATCTTCACGACCATGCCCCAGCCGGTCTTGGCGATGGGCCTCGTGGCGGCCAGGATGGGTACGTTTCTGTAGTCCACGAAGTCGCCGAAGAGCCGGTGCCCCAGAACGGCCTCCCGCCCCGCCAGATGTGCCTTTTCAATGGGCACCCTGACGCTTAGAGGGGAGGCCTTACGAAACTTCAAGGGGGCGATATGAATCAGGTCGCCGCCCTCTTGATAGACCAACAGCACTTCTCCCGATCTCGTGGGCACGGGCTCCCGGGAGAGGAGGGGGAAGAGCCAACGCGCCGGATCCATGACGAGAAAAACCCACCCCCGCGGTGCCGTTCCGGGGGGAGCGGCAGCTGGGCCCACCCTCACGAGGAAGCCCAGCCGGACCTCGCCCGTGCGCGCTCCCCTGAAAGCAAAGGCCCTTAGGGACTGGTCCGGAGTCATTTGGTGGGCCGCCTTCACGCAGTCTGGCGAGAGGGGGGGAGCGCCGGGGAAGGTCACTACCGGCTCACCTCTCTCGTTCAGGATGTAGGCTCCCTGGTAGCCGTTGTTGGCCACCATGGCGGCCAGGATTCCCGAGAGATGCGCTTTCTCTTCCTCCGTATGGCTGACCCGGCCATCGAGCAGGGAGATCACGGAGGGGAAGCCACTCGCCCACTGCCCGTCCCCCCACCTTTCGCGCAGCCAGCTTTCGATGGCCATCTCCCGATCGTCCGCCATGGCTGTAAGCCGGATGTTCCAGCTCGCGATGGCCTTGTCGCGCTCGGAGCGCCAATAGGCGAAGGCCGCCAGCGTCACCAGCCCTACGGCCAGGAGACAAGCAACCGCCACGGCGGTGGTCGCTTTCTTCATCATCAGCTGCCCCCCGTTGAGGTCATCCCGCGCACGGTTTCTGGTCTCTTCTCAACGCGCACTCGGCCCACAAGGCCGCGGCCACGACTGGGAAAGACCGGGGCCGGGAGTAGATCGTGATCGCCGGGTGCCCGCAGACCGGGCGGTCTCGCATGAAGGCACCCCCAACCCATGGAGCCCACCTCGTGTTGGTGAACATTGTAAAGTCGCTTCTTCCCTCAATCAATTTAGACTACGCGGCGGGTGAAGTCCATCATCCCCAGTGCTCTGACCGCCGCGAGGCGTGTTCAGCACGATTCATGCCGGGATTGCAGGACGGGAAAGGACCCGGCGTTCCAAAGCATTTTTGGTCCTTCAGGACCCCGGCAATGTCTGTTTCGGTCCTGCTATTTCATCGTTAACTGATGACGACAAATAGGTTATACCAACTTGCCTTCAATGCTAGAGGGACCTCCTTCTCCCGCAGGTCGGGATACACATCCCGGCCGGGGCGAGGATGTGTATCCTCGCCTACGCGGACAAGAACGTCCGCGCCACGGTAAAGGAGGCATGGGGCGGGCACTCCCGCCAGACAGCGAGGCCGCGGCGCGGCCTCGCGATGACACTCTGCCCTTCCCCTCTCGCCCCTAGTTGATTCACTGGCTCGTTGGCTTCACCCCACTCACGCCACGCCCTCCGCCGCCGGCCTCTCTTCGACGGGCTTGGGAACGACGACGCCGCGGACGGCCCACGCCTTGGACACGGTGAGGGTGAGGCCGCCGCGGTCGTTCTCCACCTTGCCCTCCACCACGAGGGGGCGGCCCGAGGTGATGAGGGAGCCGAAACGGGCGTAGGCCTTGGGGAAGAAGACCAACTCCGTGAGACCCGTGGGATCTTCCAGGGTGACGAAGGCCATGGCCTCCTTCGTCTTCTTCGTGGGGATGCGCTTGTAAGTGATGACCTGACCCCAGACGCGCGCCTGCTCTTTCCCATTCCCACTCACCGTCCCGCCCGCTTTCGCGCCCAGAGCCCCCGCGTGCGTGTAGCCGTTGCCCGCCGCCCACTCCAGCATGGGCGTCAGGGGGTGGGCGGTTGTCGCGTAACCGAGGGCACGGACTTCGCCGGTCAAGAGTTCGGCAAGAGAGAGGGGGGCGTGTGGAGAGAGAGCCCACGCGTCCATGCGGCCACGAAACCACGAGGGAAGGGGACGAGCCTGATCAGAAA
>JAKAJA010000281.1:3647-3950 GCA_021814085.1 Acidobacteriota bacterium
CAGCATGGGCGTCAGGGGGTGGGCTGTCACCGCGTAGCCGAGAGTGCTGAACTCGCCGGTCAGGATCTCGGCGAGGGAGAGGGGTGCGCCATCGCAGAGAGTCAACGATTGAACGAGTGAACGAACCAACGGTGAAGATGGAGCCAACGAGCCAACGGGGCAGCGAGACAACGAGGAATAGGGAGCGGCGCTCGGCTCGTATTCGCTGTTTCGTTCACTCGTTGACGCGTTCACTCGTTGACTCGATCTCCTTTCGTTGACTCGTTGATTCGTTGGCTCGTTGGCTCTCTCCGTCCGAAGGGC
>JAKAJA010000282.1 GCA_021814085.1 Acidobacteriota bacterium
CCGATCTTTCTGCACCACGTCCTTGTACTGCACGCCCGTCGGACAGCAGGTGAAGGTGTCGTAATAGTTGGGGTTTACGAACTGATCGGGTAAAACACGGACCAGGAAGTTCGTGTAGTCATGGAGGGGGTCCTTGCTTCCCATAAGATAAAGATCGCCGTAGGCATCCGAAGAGAAGCCCCAGGTGAAATAGATGCCCTGCGGGTAGGCTACTGGAGTCATGTCGGGCAGGAGGTACACCGCTTGGGGGGACGAGCAGTTGCTGTCGTTCAGGCAGGGGTTGATGGCATAGGCGCGGCCCATGCAGTCGGCGGCCAGGAACCAAACGCCGTATCCGGGATATTCGGAGGCCGCCGTGGAGGGCGGCATGGGAATGGTCTCGTAGGGCAGGCCATTTTGCCCCGGGACCATCCACAGCTTTTCGGGGCCCGGATAGTTATCCCCGTCCACGGCATAAATCGTTCCGTTTCCCGCTACCGCCATGTCGCCTTGCCATCCCCAGCCTGCGGAGACGCCTCCGGGCATCAGCGACTGGGCGTTGTTGGGGTCTAGGACCACTGGGTCTCCCGGAGCGAAACGCCACAGACAGAGCAGCCAGGATGGGCCTTGGCGGGCACCCGCCACGATCAGGTCGCCTTGCGGGTCGAACCGGATGCAGTAGGGCGTCCAAGCTTGGCCTGGAGGGTTAGGGCCTTGGTAGAGGACATGGCCGGTGTTTTGGTCCGCGATCACCAATGTGTAAGCCCCTCCGGCAGTAATCGCATAGAAATCACCCGAGACGGGATCGATCGTGGAGTTCGTTCCGGTCACGCTATTGGCCATCGTTCCAAGCAGACTCGTTGTTGTTCCGTTCGCCTGGATATCGAAAAAGCGGACTGCCCCTGTCAGGTAGTTGTTCTCGGTTGCGATCACGTCGTCCGCGCGGCCAGGAAGCAGCATGTTTCCAAAAACGCCATTGCTTGTTCCGAGAAGAGCACTCAAGTCCAACGTGTCCCAGATCACCAGAATATCCTCGGGGTTGCTGGTCTGGAGGAGCGGCTGGCCGTTGGCCATGGCGGTGGTGGTGACCGTGACGGGGCCGCTCGTGGCGCCCTGGGGGACGGTGAGGCTGATCTGGGTGTCCGAATCGGGGGTAACGGTGACAGGAATGGAGCCGAAGTTCACGGTGACCTGGGCCTCCCCGGCGGCGAAGGCCTCGCCGGTGAGGGTGAACAGGTCCCCCACCGCCACCCGGTCAGGGGAGACCTGACTCAGCACCGGCGCGGGGACGGATTGGGCATAAGCCTCCCACGTGGGAATGCCGAGACACAGCACGATACCCATGACACCCAACTGCGCAACGCTCCCTCTTCTCATCATTCCCCCCTCATAGAGAACATGCGACTATGGCAGAGCGTACCTTCCCCGAAGCCATCGCGTCAATGCGGCTTCCCCATCCGCGGTATCCGCAGATGCCCCCACCCGCCAGGCGGCGCCCTCTAACGCACGTGGAGTTCAGGGCTGGCAGGCGGACGAGACCAGGCCTGGGGCCCGAGGTGGATGCCCGGCCATTTCCACAGAGGCGGTGCAAAAGGGACCCCTCTCCGGCGGGCAAAGGGACCCTAAGACCCGGAAGAGAAACGCTGCTTTTGGATTTTGCTGGGTGAGACAGCACGGGGGGGCGGATGCGCCCCGGCATGCGCTGAGGCCCCCTTACGGCGTTACCCAGGACGGCCCTATCCCATCTACCAGCCCCCACCCCCTTCGTTGAACCTGGACCGTTTTAGGGCGCCATTCTTCGGGGAGAGGCCTGCTCCACAAACGGCGCCCGGAGAACAGGGCACGGCTAGACGCGGTAGCCGCGGCCAGGCACATAGATGACCCGGTCGTTGCGGTCCAGCGCTCTGGGCCTCGTCCGCCACCGCTCTTGCTCCAAGGCCTGGATGCGCTCCTTGAACCCGGGAAACCGCTCTTCCTTGATCGCCCGCCATACGCCCCGCAGTTCCTCATCCTTCGAGCGGTCCGGCCGAAGGGTGCCCGCCGCTCGCCCTTCGCGGTAGGGCCCAAGCCGCTCGGCACGGTCGGCCCCCCTCCAAGCCGGCGCATGATCCGGATGCTGAAAGCGGTCACGGTCTTTGGGCGTGAACGGGTGCCCCAGCTGGGCCTCCAGAGCCCGGGCCGCCCTGGCTTCCTCCGGCTTCCACAGGCGCGTGGCGAGGCGCTCCTCGTACCGCTGCCGCACCCCAGGATCCCGCAGGCCCCTCTCCAACCGCACCTTCTCCGCCGCCTCGTGTGCCTGCTGCGCACCACGGAAGCGGGCTTCCCGCTCCAGGGCGCCGGGCAGTGCCCCGCGGGCCCGGTCCAGCTCCTCCCGCCACGCCTGGCGCTTGGCGTGGCCATCACGTTCCGCCTCCTCGTAGCTCCGGTAGCCACCCAGCGTAGGCGAGCTGCTCAAGAGCCGGGGATCCGTGTGCCGGCTCCACTCCAGGAGCGCCCGGTACCGGATGGCCGCTTGGTCCCACTCCCTCCAGGTACGCTGCTCCGCCTCGCGCTCCACCCGGCTGACCCTCTGGGTAATGGTCCTCGATAACCAGGATTCGTACGGCCTGTGCGCCTCCCGGGCCGCGTTGAGATCACGGGCGACGCCGTTCAGCTCGCGCTGGTACGCCTCCAGGGCCCCCAGGTCCCGCGTCCGGCCCTCGATGGTCCGGTGCAGTTCGTAAGCGTGCTGTGAAGCCGCTTCACGTTCGTGGAAGACCTCTGCGGGCATCAGCGGCCGGCCCTCCTGTCGCTCCACCGCCAGAACCGCCCGGGACTGCTCCCGTGTCCAGTTCCCCGTACGCAGCCGCTGCGCATGAGCCTCAAAGACCGGGTCCCCCCCCGGCCGCACACGGGCTAGCGCCGCCTCGTACCGGCTCCGCCCCTCCTCCAGGTGCCGCCGCGCCGTGGCCACCTGGCTCCACTCGGCCCGTATGCCCGCAGCGCTGCGGCTCTCCTCGTGGGCCCTGGCACCACCCGCCCCCAGGGCGCGGGAGAGGTGCTCGTCCCGCCGCGTCAGAAAACCGGCCCGCTCCTCCAGGTGCTCGATGCGGCGCTTGAGATAGCCTTCGGAAGCGCGGATCTTTTCCTGCCGCTCCCTCTGGTCCCGGAGCCGCTCAAGCTCGGCTTTGGCCGCCTGGAAGTCAATCAGGTTCCGGTTGTACTCCTGGACTTCTCGGACCACCCTCCCCCGGTCGGGGTGCAGGTGCTTGCGCTCCATCGCCGCCGCCGCCGGCCCGAGGTGCCGGGTGGGCTCCCGGTCTATCCCCTGGGCCTTCAAGGTGCGGTGGTCGATCCGCTCGGCCCGTCCCGCGCGTTCGAGTTCCCGGTTGGCGTGCGCGGCCCACGTCTCGCGCCAGGCCTCCAGAAGATCCTTGCGGTTCCAATCGCGGTTCTTCGGCCCGAAGCCCTCCGGGCCCGCCTCCCGCATTGTGACCATCACGTGGGCGTGGGGGTTGCCGGGGTGGTCCCGGTGGAAGGCCACATCCGCCACCATGCCCCGATTCACCATTTCTTCTTTCACGAAGCGGCGAACAAGCTCCCGCTGCCGCTCCGCGTCCAGCTCCTTGGGCAGCGCCATGTTGAATTCGCGGGCGAGCTGGGCGTCCTTCCGCTTCTCGGCGGCGTCCACCGCGTTCCACAGGCGCTCGCGCTCCCGCATCCATCCCGGCGCGTTCTCGGGAGCGTGGATCTCGCTCTCGATCTCTTTGCGTTTCGTGTAGTCGTGGACCTGCCCCGTGCGCTCCTCGTGAAGGCGCTCCCCGGACCGGTAGGCTGCCGCCGCCATGACGCTGCGGCCTGCCGATCGTCCGATGATCTGCGCCGAGAGGTGGTAGATCGCCATGGAGCCATCTCCCCAGAAGGGTCCAGGGGGCGGAGCCCTCCTGGCGCACGACATCGCGCAGCGATGTATATGTGCGCCTTTCGG
>JAKAJA010000283.1 GCA_021814085.1 Acidobacteriota bacterium
GCATATGGCCGTGGGTCTGCCCAGGTACCTCGATCCGGCAGGGGACAGCATCCTTAGGTTGGAAGAACACGATTATGCGACGGGCCGGGTCTTCATCTCCTACCAATTTGCCGCATTCCGCCCTCACAAAGGAGGAACGGGCATCCTGCGAGTGAGCCCTGGCCTGCCATTCGCTCACTACCAGGGGGCTCTGGAGAATTACCTCCGGTGGACGGTGGCGGACCTCGCCCTCGATCGTGAAGGTTTCGTCCTACACAGCGCGGGCCTTGTCAGGACGGGGCAGGCCTACCTCTTCTTCGGGCATTCGGGGGCGGGCAAGAGCACAGTCACGGCCATGTCCGTCAAGGCGAAGGGCGCCCTGGCCCTATCCGACGACCTCGTCCTCCTCCTGAAAGAAGGAGGCGGGTTTAAAGCCGCCACGACGCCATTCTGGGGCACCATGCCCCAGAATGTTAAAGAGCGCGGATTGTATCCCCTTGCGGGCATTTTCCACCTAAGGCAGGCCCCCGAGGTCATGACGGCCTCCCTATCCCCTGCCCTCGCCGCGGGTATGGTGCTATCCTGCTGCCCTTTCGTGGCCGATACCTCGCGGAGGGTCACCCGGCTGGTGCCTTTGGTAGAGGATCTGTGTCGAAGCGTGCCGGTGAAGGAACTCCTCTTCAGGAAGGATCCCAGCTTCTGGGATGTTATCGCTGGTACGGAGGGCAATAAATGAACGAGGTTCATAAGCTCAAGCGCAACCCGGACGTTTCCTGGAGGACTATCGAAGGCCAGGCGGTACTGATCCACAACCGCTTGGGTGAGATTCAGGTACTCAACGACCTCGGCACCTATGTCTGGGAGAATTTCGATCTCGGCCCGCAGGATCTGGCAAGGAATATTGCAGAACAACACGAGGTTTCCTCTGAGGAAGCGGAGCGGGATGTCCTGGACTTCATCCGGGCCCTCCGCGAATCGGGAGCCCTGGCCGATGTCGAAGGATGAGGGCGCGACGCCGCTGACGCGCCTCTATGAAAAAGCCTTTCATGCCCGGCACCCCCTCTGGGCTTCCATTGAACTCACCTACACGTGCAACCTTGCGTGCAGCTTCTGTTACAACCCCGTCCAGAGAAAAAACCAGAAGCGGACGGCTCCTGCCCCCGCTCTTTCCGAGGCGCCCCTCTCCTTTGAAGAAATCATAGGGATACTCGACCAGTTCAAAGACCTGGGGATGCTCTTCCTCACCCTCACGGGAGGCGAGCCGTTCCTCCACCCGAGATTCTGGGACATCGCCCAGGCGGCAAAGGAAAGGTCTTTCGCCATCAGGATTTTCACGAACGGAATCATCATCGACGAGCGCATCGCGGACCGCCTTCTCGAGCTGGCGCCCCACTGCCTGGAAATCTCCATCCACGGTGCGAAGGACGAGACCGCCGAAGCGCTCAACCAGGTGAAGGGGTCGTTTACCCGTCAGATGAAGGCGTTGGAACTCCTTCATGAGCGCGACATTCGGGTCTTCCTGAAGTGCGTGGTCACGAGGCTCGTAGAGGACGAACTCGAGGACATGCAGGCCATCGGGGCGCGGTTCGGCTATCCCGTCTATTTCGACCCCGTCCTCACCATTTCGGACGACCACCAACTCTATCCCTTGGACCTGCGGGCCTCGGATGAGGCCATCGCCCGGATGTACCAAACAACGGGTATGAATCTCGGAAACTCACCCTTCCAGAGGGAGCCGGGCGACTTCAACTGCAGCGTAGGAACGGGGACAGTCCACGTCAACCCCTATGGCTATGTCCTGCCCTGCGTCCAGTGGAAACAGCCGGTCGGGAATATCCGAGAGAAGAGCCTGCGGAAAATATGGGAGACCTCGCCCCTTCTCATGGCCGCCCGGGAGGCCAATCTGAAGAGCCACCAAGCGCTGAAAGATTCCGTGGAAGAACACGCCTATTGTGCCCATTGCCCTGGCTTGTCACTGTTGAAATCTGGAGATCCATTGCGTCCCGACGAACAGTACGTGCGGATTGCCAAGATTCGGTCCAACCTCGCAAAGCAGGGTATTTGAATGCATATTCCTTCCATCTTTCGCCGTACAATCGCCCGTTTCCTTCTCAGGTTTGGGCGGGCCTTGACAGATATCCACGGATGACACAGAATGGCCAAGGGAGAGGAAAATGAGCAAAAAGCCCTATGAGAAACCCGCCGTTGTTTACAGAGAGAAAATTGAGGCTCGGGCTGGCTCATGCAGTACCAATAAATCTGCATCGCCATGCGCGGCCCCTCTCGTCAGCTAAAGTCAGCGTATCTATTTCTGCGCCTTGCCCGATGGGTCAGTTCGGGCTGAAGCAAGACAGAATCTACTGGCTGGGTGTCGTGCGTTTTGGAGGATTTAGAGAACGGTTGTGTTTCTCTTGTCTCCGCTTCTTTTTCCTGTGCTTTTTCTTTTTGTCGTTCGTTTCGCCGGCCGCCGCGTCAGATGGGTGGTCGGTGTTTTCGTTTCGGTGGGCCCCCACCCCGGCTCAAAGGGCCGCTTGGGTAGACCGGTCCCCTGAACGCCCCCCGGACCACCCCCCCATCGTGTCCCTCAAGGTGGCCCTGCCTCAGGGCTGTGGGCAGGCGCGCCTCGTCCTTAATGAAACCACCTGGGCCCACTTTTCCTCATCCTCGCGGGATCCTCATGAAGCGCCGGTTGCATGGCTTGGCCAACGGGGTACCTGGCACGGCATCGCCTACCAGGAGATCCTGGTCCGCCCGCTTCGTCTCGATGGGGCAGGTCAGGCAGAAGCTCTCACCGAATTGCGCGCGACCATCGGAGTGCGGGGGGACGGGTATGTCCTCTCGCCACCGCTAGCAGACCAGGCCTCGCTCTCCGAAGAGTCCGCACTATTTCTGAACCCCTCGGGCGCCGTCGCGTTCAAGGGGGCCAGGGATGGCCGGGCCGAGGCAATCGTCCGTGTGAACCCGGTCTACGACGCGGGGAACCAACCCCTCCTGCGAATCGACGTGAGCAAGGACGGGATCTACGGGATGGACTATGCCTACCTAACCTCCCACGGCGTTCCCACCACCGGGATCCTGGTGGAGAACCTCCACCTCATGTGCCGCGGCGTAGAGATCCCCGTCATGCTGGAGGGCCCATCCGCCGGCGCTCTCTCATCGAGCCACAGCCTCCTCTTCTACGGCCAGAAGCTCGCCATCAGAGACTTGCCCGAATTTAACGGCGGGGACTACTCGGATACAAACGTCTATTGGCTGTACCTCGGCAGCACGCCGGGACGCCGGATGGCCAATGTCGCCGTGGCACCCACGGCGGGATTCCCCCAAGCCGCCAGTTTTCTGGACACCCTGCACGTGGAAGTGAACAACCTCAACGACTCCCTCGATCACTTCAGGCCGAGCGGCGACAACTGGTTCTGGGCCCCCTACCTCATCGGCGACCCGGGAACCACCGGTTCCAGGACATACAACGTGGCCCTCCCCCACGCCTTGCCGGGAACCTGCACGGCCACATCGGTGGTCGCCAGCCTGGGCACGGGCGCACACACCCTGGCCATGACCATCAATGGCGCCCTCCCGACCGCCGGGCCCATTCCCGCCACCTGGGACGGCAAGGCCATCCATTCCGAAACGTGGGGATTCACCACCGGATTCGGATCAGGTAGCAACAACGTGGTCCTGACAGTGGGCGGCCTTCCCGGCC
Source organism: Acidobacteriota bacterium (assembly GCA_021814085.1). Lineage (GTDB taxonomy): Bacteria > Acidobacteriota > UBA4820 > UBA4820 > DSQY01 > JAKAJA01. The sequence goes on from JAKAJA010000283.1 coordinate 3,680, forward strand.
AGAGCGACTACCAGTTGCTGGACTATTTCGAGTTCACCTACCCGCGGACCTTCGACGCCGACGCCGGGGTTCTCCGGCTCACCGATTCGAACACCAACTCCCGGTACGTCTCCACGGGCTATTCGGCCATTCCCTATATCTTCGATGTCTCCGCTGCCGACGGAGCCACGGGCCTCTGCCTGCCTTCCTTTCTTACGGGCGCGAGCTTTTCTTCCTCCGAAGGCGCGGTCACCTTCGAGATGCGGGGCAC
>JAKAJA010000284.1 GCA_021814085.1 Acidobacteriota bacterium
CCCCGTGGCCTGGTGGTTCGGGGGAGGCTCGGACCTGACGCCGGCGTATCTTTTTGAAGAGGACGCCCGCCATTTTCACCGCACGCTCAAGGATGTCTGCGACAGGCATGACCCCGCCTTCTACCCCAAGTTCAAGGCGTGGTGCGACGGCTACTTCTCCCTTCCCCACCGCGGGGAGCGGCGTGGGGTCGGGGGCATCTTCTTCGACGACCTCCGAGACGGAGATCCCGAGACCCTTCTCGCCTTCGTGAGCGACTGCGCGCGGGCCTTTGTCCCCTCCTACCTCCCCCTCGTTGAGAGGCGCATGAATTCTCCCTTTACGGCTGATCAGAAGCGCTGGCAGGCCCTGAGGCGGGGCCGATATGTGGAGTTCAACCTGCTCTACGACCGTGGGACCCTCTTCGGCCTCAGGACGGCAGGGCGCGTGGAGAGCATTCTCATGTCCCTACCCCTCGAGGCAAGGTGGGAGTATGCCCATGAACCCCCTCAGGGGACCGAGGAGGCGCGCCTTTTGGAAATTCTCAAGGCCCCGAGGGATTGGGCATAAGATGGGAGGAACCCTGCGCATGTTCGGCCTCGTGGCTTTTTCAATCTGTGGGTTCATGAGCATTTCGTGCGTCCCGGCCCGCCCTCAGCAGGTTGCGGCGCCGGTCCCGGTTCCCATACCGTCACCCTGGGAGAAGGCGGACACCCGCGCCCTATCGGCGCCTGCCTCCGCCGAGTCCTCCGTGGCGGCCTTGGCGGCCTACCTCACGGGAGGTCTGTCGTCGGAGGAAGAGAAAGTGCGGGCATTGTTCCGTTGGGTCACCGCGCACATTCAGTACGACATCGAAGGGCTGAGGGCGGGAGATTACGGCGATCTCTCTCCCGAAGGGGTTCTAAAGAGCCGCCGGGCCGTATGCGAGGGCTACGCGGGGCTGTTCGAGGCGCTGGTTAAGGAGGCGGGCTTCGAGGTGGCCACCATCAAGGGCTTTGCCAAGGGCGTGGGCTTCGTAGCGGGGGATCCCGTCCCTGCCGACTTCAACCATGCATGGAACGCCGTGAGGACCCAGGCGGGCTGGAAGCTCCTGGATTGCACCTGGGGCGCCGGGGCCCTCGACGAACAGGGCAAGTATGTGGAGGGGTTCGACCCTTTCTACTTTTTTACCCCCCCCGGGCAGTTCATTTTCAGCCACTTCCCCCGGGACCCCACGTGGCAGCTCTTGCCTTCCCCCGTGAGTAAGGCCGAATTCGAAGCGCTCCCTCAGGTGAAGCCTGCGTTCTTCACCTGCGGTCTGGCCTTCGTTGGGCCGCCGATGGGCCTGGTGACCGTACGCGAGCCGCCCGTCGTGCTTACCCTCATGGTCCCGGCCAATGTCGCCCTGAAAATTTCTCTTCTGAAAGGCGAAAAACCGGTGGGAGATGGCCACGTCCGGACGTCCCGCGATGGTGACCATGCCGTCGTGGAGGCCCTTCTCCCCGAGCCGGGGACCTACTTTCTGCGCCTTTTTGTTGCCAGAGGCCTCCAGGCCAGCCAGTTGGATTGGGCCATGGACCTGCGAGTGGCGTCAGCATTGGGCAGCGGAGCCAGGACGTTTAAGCCGGACGCGGGCAAGAAGGGCGCCGTCAAATCCAAGGCCTCCGCCATTTCAGGCTCGGGAAGTACGGTGCGGATCGAGTAGGGCGGACAAGGCGGGGCCTTGCCCTGCCAGGTCATCTCAACGTGGTGGCCCTGAGCGTTGCCTGGCCTTTTGCCCTGGGTTAGAATACGAGGTGAAGTTCACTGGGGATTACGACAACCTAAGGAGCGGGCAGGGTGCTGGAATCCTTCCAAGTCCCCAAGGACCAGGCGACGGTCGTCATGGAGCTCCCGCCCGATGTGCCCGCTCGGGTGGTCATATTCCTGTCGCCTTTCGCGGAGCATCACAGGGGCCAGGAGACCGTCTCGGACCTCTTCCGTAACTCCAGCCCCTTTCTCCCCGTTCGGAACGCCGAGGGGCAATCGGTCCTGGTCCGGAAGAAGGCCGTGAGGGCCATGAAGGTCCTGGAGCCGGAACGGGTGGAATGGCTGTATTTCGAGATGCGGGATGGGGCGCCAAGGTACCGCATCTCCCTATCGTTCTATGACGGCCTGGACATGGAGGGGTATATCGTCGCCACGACCCCGGTAGGGCATCAGCGCGTCTCGGACGTGGTGAACCTGACAGGGCCGTTCATCCACATCGAGGCCGAGGACGGGGTCTACCTCCTCAACCTGGCGCACGTCAGCACCATCCGCATCGTGGAGGAAGCTCATGGCGACGCTGGATAAGATTCTGAGCGCGATGGAGAACTGCAGCGCCGACGCCATCACCTTCACGGGTGGGGCCATCCCGCTCTTCCACCTGAACGGCACCCAGCGGCCCGTCCTCAAACAGCCCATCCCCGAGCCGCAGCTCATGGCGTATCTGCGCGAACTCGTGGACATTCAGAACGCGGCCAAACTCGACCAGAGACAGCCCTGCGATTTCTTATACAAAAATTTCCATTTCCAGGTGGACTTCACGCCCAAGGGCCTCAATGCGACCGTCTTCCTCGCGGAGGACAAGTCGGCGGATACGGGGCCCGCGCCCGTGCCGCTTCAGTCCTCGAGCCCTTCGCCTCAGGAGACCGAATTCCCCAAAGAGAATCTCAAGTACTCTATCGACCACCTCTTCAGCGAGATGATCCGGCGGGGGGCCTCCGACCTGCACCTCTCCATCGGGGAACCGCCCTACCTGAGGCTCCACGGCGAGATGATTCAGATGGAAGGCCGGCCGGTCCTCACCGAGGATCTGGTCAAGGATTTTCTCCTCCCCATCTGCCCCCAGCGCAACCGCGAAGAGTACGAGCGCTGTCACGACACCGACTTCGCGTACCACATCGAGGGGCTGGCGCGCTTCCGCTGCAACTTCTTCATGGACCGCTTCGGGATGGGGGCGGTGTTCCGGCAGATTCCCACCAAAACCCCCACGGTGAACGACCTCGGCCTGTCCAAAGCCGTGGTGGACCTCTGCTGGCTCTCCAAGGGCCTGGTCCTGGTCACGGGGCCCACGGGTTCGGGCAAGTCCACGACCCTGGCCGCCCTCATCAACTTCATCAACGAGAACCGCACGGACCATATCATCACCATCGAGGACCCCGTGGAGTTCGTCCACCGCAACAAGAAGTGCCTCATCAACCAGCGCGAAGTGGGAGTCAACACGGAGAGCTTCAAGCGGGCCCTACGGGCGGCCCTCCGCGAGGACCCCGATATTGTCATGGTGGGGGAGATGCGGGACCTGGAGACCGTGGCCATCGCCATCGAGACGGCGGAGACGGGGCACCTCGTGTTCGGGACTCTCCATACCACCACGGCCCCCTCTACGGTGGACAGGATCATCGACCAGTTTCCCGCGGACCGGCAAGCCCAGATCCGCATGATGCTCTCCGAGTCTCTCAAGGGAGTCGTGTCGCAGACCCTCTGCAAAAAAGTCGGGGGAGGGCGGGTGGCCGCCTTCGAAGTGTTGCTGGTGAACAGCTCCATCACCAACCTGATCCGCGAGGGGAAGGTCTTCCAGATCCCCTCCATCATGCAGACCCAGAAGGGGATCGGCAACGTCACGCTCAACGATGCCCTCTTCGCCCTGGTGAAGGACGGCAAGGTGGAGCCCAGGGAGGCCTATATCAAGAGCGTCGACAAGACGGGGCTCAAGTCGCTCTTCGAGCGCCACAAGATCGAACTCTCCATGGATGTCGAGAAGGTCGTCTAAAGAGTCCTGCCAACTTGCCGTCCGTCGTTTTCCTCCCGAAGGCAAGGTGCCAATTCCCGCCGCGGCGGGGATGTGCATCCCGGCCTACAGGAGAGAGGAATCACTCCATCATTGAAGGCTATTTGGTATCAGGTGGCGCCGGCCAGAAACTCCAGCA
>JAKAJA010000285.1 GCA_021814085.1 Acidobacteriota bacterium
CATCGGCATCATCGCGGCCATCGCCATCCCCAACCTGCTCTCCGCCATCCAGCGCGCCAAGCAGAAGAGGGCCATGGGTGAGGTGAACTCCCTCGCCACCGCCTTCCAGTCCTACGCCACCGACACGAACTTTTATCCGGGCGGGGCTGGCGGGGCGACCTACAACGGAGGCTGCACCGGAGCCAGCATCGTGTCGGCCCTCACTCCCGACTACATCAAGGTGATTCCCAACCCCGATCCCTGGAATACGCCCTATCAGGCCAAGAGCGTAACCAGCGAATTCGCCGTCGCGTCCTATGGCAAGGACGGGGCCGTTGATGCATTTGGCAGCGTGACCCTGGCACCTTCCGATTCCACCCTCTACAGCCAGAGCACCACCTGCTTCGAGTGCGACATCGTCTGGGAAGGCAGCTCCTTCCTCATCGCCCCCGGCGGCAAGCAGGTCACCTGCCAGTAGGCCGGAACGCCATCTACGTCTCGAAGAAGGGCCCCCGGTCTGGGGGCCTTTTCTTTTAAGGGGCGCCTTAAAGGAGTCACCGCCGATGCGCACAGGCACCGCGCGGAAAGGCGGATGGCGAATGGGAGAGACCGCTGAAGGCCCGGCCCACGGCCCCGCCATCGTGGCGTCATCCTGAGGCACCCTTCAGAGGGCCGCTGACTCAGGATCCCGTCGTGCAGAAACCGGCGCCGGGGGCTAGGACGGCGCAATCCCCCTTCTTCACCGCCCCGGGTTCTGGACTCGCTTCGCTCGTTAGAACACCCCATGAGAGCGCCTCTCGCCCGTGAGGGATGGAACTCGTGTGAGATGAGCTCATCCCGAGGGCAGCCAGCAAAGGGCCCCGAAGGAGAGCCCGCCCTGAGGCGGCTTGCGAACGGCGACTCGGAAAAAAATCTCAAACATAGGCCTTGCAGGAGCGGCGTCCGAGATTCTTCCGGGGGAGCCCTATGCAACAGCGGCCTCAGAATGACGACCTCAGAACGGAGACTTCCTAAGCAACGGGCAAGGGAGGCGTCATTTCGGCTTGTCCGGAACCCCGTCTCCCGCCTAACGCTTCTCTTCCTTCTCCTGCGAGGCCAGACCCTTCAACTCCCCCAGAACCATCCGATCGAGGCCGGGCATGTGGCGCCCGTGGGCTCTGGCGAGGCAGCCCTGGAAGATCACGGCGGCCTCCCGATCCTGGCGGCTCGCCTTCAAGGCCCGCCCCAGCAGGAACAGGTACCAAGGCTGTTGCCCCTGGGTAAACTGGCAGGCCTGCCGGGCCATGGCCAGCGTTTCCTGCTGCACGGACGGGTCGGGGTGCGGAATCATGAGCAGCTCCTGAACTGTTTCGAACAGGACGATCACGCTGCCGTGGCTCTCCGCAAGGGCCTTCTGGACGAGCTGCTTCGCCTCGGCGTCTCGGCCCTCTCCCCAGAGAGCCGCGGCCAGCCGGACCATCCAAAGGCGATTGGAGGAGTCCGGCGCCAGCGCTTCCCTGGCGAGCCGCTCCGCCTCCTGGCACCTCCCCAGACCCAGGAGGGCGTCCGCCTCGTCCTGCTTGGCGTGGTCGTCATGGGGCGAGAGGGCCAGGGCTTGATGGGCGAACTCCAGGGCCTCGGCGTATTTTTCCTCCCGGACGCATGTGAAGGCTAGGTTGGCGAGGAGCTGCTCCTTGTTGCTCCCGCGCATCGCCAGCGACCGGCGGAAAATGGCCTCGGCCTCCGGGAAAAGCCCCTCCCGAAGGAGGACGGTGCCGTAATTTTGCAGGGAGGTGGTGGTGGCCGCGATCAGGAGGGACTTCTCGAGAAGCTCTCTGGCCCCTTCGATGTTCTTGTACTTGTTGAACAGCTCCATGCCCAGGCTCCCCAGCGCCACGTAGTTGCCCTGCGGAGCCACCTCGATGGAGTGCCGAAATAGGGTCTCGGTGTTGCGCCAGACCATGACCTGGAAGGCCGTCTGGAGGCCCAATACCGCCAGAAGGAGCGAGAAGAGGTACAGCGCCACCCTGGCCCGCAGCCCTCGCCCCTTCACCCACCGGTAGGCCGGCCAGACGAGCAAGATGAAGGCGCCCGTGTAGGTGAAGTAGGTGTAGCGGTCGGCGTAGGCCTGCATGGAGCCCACGTGGATGAGGCCGATGACGGGCACCAGCGTGCCGAGAAACCACAACCATCCCACCAGAAGGTAGGGCGCTCGGTGCACCAACCGCAGGGCGAGGAGCGTGACGGCGATGAGCAGGAGCAGCGGAGGTAGCACGGCGAGGGGTGCCAGGCGGAGATTCGGTATCGGGTAGAAAACGCTGAGGCCTACGGGCAAAAGGAGCTTGGCGATATACTGGCCGTAGGCGTAAAGAGCGGTTTCAATCTTGAGGAAGAGGGGCAGGTGCCCGGCGCCGATCAACGTGCCGCCCAGCTTGTTGGAGAGGTAGGTCCCGACGCTGAAGGCGAAGACCAGCAGGAAGAGGGGGATCTTTTCCTTGAGGAGCGGCCACAGCTCTCTCAGCCACCCTGGCTTCAGCCGGTTGGGCCACGGCGGGGCCTTGCCATCCTCCTGAGGCGGCCAGCCCTCGAAGAGCTCCAGGCGGCCGAGGGGCCAAATATCGAGAAGGAGCAGGAGAAGAGGCAGGGTTACGAGCATGGGCTTGGCGAGCAGGCTCAGGAGGAGGCAGACGAAGACCAGCCAGTAGGCCCGCCTGCTCCGGCTCTCCGCGTAGAAGGCATAGGCGATCAGGGCCAGGAGGCCGAAGAGGGTCGAGAGGACCTCCTTGCGCTCGGCGATCCAGGCCACCGCCTCCACATGCATCGGGTGCAGGCCGAAGAGCGCGGCCACCGCCCAGCTCGGCCACGGCTCGTGCGTCATCTTGTCCAACAGGAAAAAGACCAGGAGGGTGCAGAGGAGGTGGTAGAACAGGCTCATCAGGTGGGCGCCTGCCGGGCTGAGCCCGAAGAGCTGGCAGTCGAGCATGTGCGAGAGCAGGGCGAGCGGCGTGTACAGGTGCATGGGTGCGTGGGTGAAGGCGTAGACGGCCCCCTTCCAGGTGAGGCCGGCCTGCACCACCGGGTTATCGGTGACGAAGAGCTGGTCGTCGTACTGGACGAAGCCGCAGTAGGCCACGTAGAAGTAGGCCGAGGCGGTGAGGCCCACCAGGACGAGGGCCATCCAGAGCTCTTTCGGGATCTTGCGGAGCCGGTCCGTCATCGCCACCTTCGCCCCTCCCGAGATCGGCCTCTTCCCTCGGGGCACCCATGGCCCGCCGGGTGTATTGTACTATGCCACCCTGCTTTTGGCCGCCCGAGCCCCGTACGGGCGGCCGTGCCTGGCCACCCCACGCGTCGCGCTCTGGAGGGCGCTCCACCCGGCGGAGCCCCTTCCCGTGGGGCGGGCGCCCTCGCCCGCCGGCAGAGCACAAGGGGCATCGCGGCCGAGGGCGGCCGCGCCACAGGGCCGAGGGCGGCCGCGCCACGCCTTCGGGGGCACGGGGCTCTCGCCTATGGGGATCGCTCGTACACCACGCCGTCGCCGACCACACCCACTCGCCGGTAATCGCTCTCGATCACCGCCGCCACGGGGGAGCGCGGGTCCAGATAATCCTTCTCCATGGCCTCGGGCATCAGCACGAATCGCGGCCGCTCCTTGGTCATCTGCGCCGCCGCGATCTCGTGGTCGCGCAGGTCGTTGTAGTGCCTGTCGAGCGGCTGGAAGTAGGTGTAGCCGATGGCGGCGGGAGCCGTGTAGAGGTAGACCTCCCCGCCCTCGGGGAGGGCCACCAGCGTGTCCCCCGGGTGCAGGACGCCGGGTGCCCGCAGGTACCGGTTGATGGGCGATTCCCGCAGGGTCCGGTCGGCGTCCGTGAACTCCCAGGCCGCGGGCCTGTAGAACCACCACCCCCTCAGCGCATAGGCCGCCC
>JAKAJA010000286.1 GCA_021814085.1 Acidobacteriota bacterium
CAGGCGCCCCTTCACGTATTCGTTGGTCCCCCGCAGGTCGCCGCGCTGGAGGGCGGCCATGAGGTCGAGGGGGACGCGGGCCACCTTCCGCACGAGGGTCTTCTTCTTGGTGGCCGGGTCCACGTCGATGATCTCCCCCATGCCCCCCGTGTTGTACTGGAAAAAATGGACCTTCCCCGGGTATTTCTGGACGAGGCCCATGACGATGTCGTAGAAGGCGTTCACCTTCCGGCCCTGGGGGCCCACGATGAAGTCGTCCATGCCCACGATGCGCACCGAATCGCCGGCCTTCTCGGGAACCGTGGCGAAGGAGTGCGTGGACTCGCCCCAGAGGTAGGCCAGGACGCCCTGCTCGGGGGTCAGGCGCTGGGCGAAGGGCATGATCGTGCCGCGGCGGGTGATGAAGGCGAAGACGAGTCCGTCCAGGTGGTCCAGGTTGGGAAGGTCGATGGAATCGGCGCAGATGGAGACCATCTTGCCGCCCCGCTTGACCTTGAGCTCGCGGCGGTCCAGGACCCCGCGCCCGTTTTCCCCGAGGCGCTCGTCCAGGAAGTTGATCTTGCCGTCCTTGTCCACCATGACGTTCTCGAGGAGGGCGGTCTTGTGGGCCAGGGAGGTGTACATGGCCTCCTGGAGGCCCGGGTCCACGTCGGTCTTCACGTAGAAGCCCTGCTCCGTCCCCAGGGCCGAACCGTCGCGCTTGAGGATGACGATGTCGTCCTGGGAGACCCACGTCCCCTCCCCGAGCTCGGGGTCGAGGCCGAGCTGGTGGCAGGACCAGGTGGATTTGCCCGTGGCCGTGAGGCCGAACATGAAGACGCCGAAAGTCTTGACCTTGCCCGTGCTCCGGTCTCGGGCCTTGACGACCTTGGTTCCCGCGTGGAGACCGAGCATCCCCTGCATGTCGGCCCGGTACATGGCCTGGCGCAGGAAGCCCTTCTTGCACTCGCCCGTGTAGTCGCTCCCCATGGCGATGTTGATGTCGTGCTGGGGGACGGTGAGGATCTGCATGCGGAGCTGGTGCTCCTCGGGGACGTCGATCATGACGAACTCGGGCCCCGGGCGGCCCCGCTTCACGGGGCCCATGGTCATGGCCCACTCGTAGGCGAGGCGGTAGTTCTTGGGATCGGAGACGGACACGTAGAGGTTGCAGACGGGGTTGAACTCCCTGTTGTCCCCCATCTGCCGCCGGATGTGCACGAAGGGCTGGGTCTTGAGGAGCTGGAGGACCTTGTGGAGCTGGTCGGGCGCCTTCTCCACGATGGCGAGCTGGCCGGGTGTCGGCCTGGGGAGCTGGACGCTTTCATCCCCGAGGTAGATAGTCTTGGCCGCCTGCCTCGAGGAGATGGCGGAGGACCAGAGGTGGGATCCGTTGGCCGTCTTCCGTGCGCTCTTCAGGGCCTTCCGGCGCAGGGCCCAGAGGGAGGGATGCTCGATATTGGGGCCGCCCAGAACGCCCCGAAGGTTCTCGGCAAAACGCCTGTAAGTATCTGGATCGTAGGGTCCTTTCGCGGACATGGCCACCTCGGCGGGGTGATGTGAGGTTCCCCTCCCCCGGCCTTATAGCATAGGCTTGCCGCCCACGGTGAGGCAACGCGGGGCCCTCGCTGTCCGGCAAATTGGGTGAGTTGACCCCTCTCCCGCGAGGTGGCGGGGCCTCCATTCTTGAGGGCGGGGTCGATTTGGCCTAAAGTTAGGGCTCGCCTACATGGGGGATTGACACTACGGAGGGGACTCATGGTGTTCTTGCCTTGGATCATAGCGGCTTCGCTCGTCGTGCTCGTGGCTGCCCTCGTGGTTGCCTGGGCCTTGAACTACAAGAAGGTCGGCCCCAACCAGGTGCTGGTGGTCTCGGGCCGCACCTCCACCATCACCGACGCGGGTGGCCAGAAGCATAAGGTGGGCTACCGGCTCCAGGTGGGCGGGGGCACTTTCGTCTGGCCCATGCTGGAGACCGCCGAGGTCTTCCCCCTGGAAGTTTTCTCCATCTCCCTCCGCTGCCCCGACGTCCTCACGGCCCAGGGGGTCCTCATCTCCGCCGAGTCTCAGGGCCAGATCAAGGCCTGCAGCGACGGCCCGGCCCTCCACCGCGCCGTGGAGAACTTCCTCTCCAAGGGCTCCTCGGGCATCACCTACGTCGCCCAGGAGGTCCTCGAGGGCCACGTGCGAGCCATCCTCGGGACCATGGTCGTGGAGGATATCTACGGCCAGCGCGAGGAGTTCGCCCGCAAGGTGCAGGATGCGGCGGCGGTGGACTTCGCCCGCCTCGGGCTCGAGCTCATCAGCTTCTCCCTCAAGGACATCACCGACTCCCAGGGGTTCCTGCAGGCCTTGGGCGCCCGCCGCGTGGCAGAGGTCAAGCGCGATGCCGTCATCGCCCAGGCGGAGACGGAGCGCGACGCGGCCATCACCACCTCCATGGCCCGCAAGGAGGGGGACGTTGCCCGCCTCCAGGCCGAGGCGGACCTGGCCGAGGCCACCCGCGACTTCGAGGTCCGGCGCGCCGAATACCAGTCCGCCGTGAACGTCCAGCGGGCCCAGGCCGACGCCGCCTATGATCTGGAGAAGGCCAAACTGGCCCTCGAGATCCGCGAGCAGGAGTACAAAGTCCGGCTGGCCGAGAAGGATCTGGCCGCCCAGGTGGAGGCCAAGGAAGTGGCCCGCCGCGAACAGGAACTGGAGGCCACCGTGAAGCGCCCCGCAGAGGCCATGCTCTACCAAGCCAAGCTCGAGGCGGACGCGGATGCCTACAAGAAGGAGCTCGAGGCCAAGGGCCGCGCCGCTGGCGTGAGGCTCGAGGGAGCCGCCAAGGCCGACGCCATCAAGGCCCAGGGTGCCGCCGAGGCGGAGGCCATGCACGGCAAGGCCGAGGCCTGGAAGGAATACACCGACGCGGCCATGGCGGAGATGGTCATCAAGAGCCTGCCCGAGCTGGCCCGCGCCGTTTCCGAGCCCCTCTCCAAGGTGGACAAGATCATCATGGTGGGGGACAACAACGGGGCGCCCAAGATCACGGGCCAAGTGGCCAGCGTCATGGCCCAGCTGCCGCCCATCGTGGAGAACCTCACCGGGCTCAAGCTCCAGGACCTCATCCACAAGCTCAAGCCGGAAGAAAAGTCATGAACACTGAACCGCAAAGGTCGCCAAGGGCGTCAACGGCGCCAAGAAATTAGGGCTCGGGGCCAGTGAATATCGAGGAAGTAGGACGGCAGATCGTTGACGCGGCGATCCACGTGCATCGGGCGTTAGGACCGGGTCTGCTCGAATCCGCCTATCAAAAGTGTTTTGTCCATGAGCTTGGAAAAAGGGGGCTGGTCGTGGCCACCGAGGTTCCTCTTCCCGTGACCTACGACGGGGCTGTTATCGAAGTTGGTTACCGCCTGGATCTCCTGGTCGAAGACTTGGTGGTGGTTGAAAATAAGGTCGTGGAATCCCTGCTGCCGATTCATGAGGCCCAGCTCCTTACCTACCTCAAGTTGAGCGGGAAAGAACTCGGATTCCTTCTCAACTGGAACGTCGCGCTCATGAAGACTGGCATCAAGCGGATGGTCTATGGTTCGAACACGGCTGGTCGTCGACGCAAAGCTGCCGCTTTCCCTGGCATGGATTGAGAAAAGCGGGATTTGGCCTGACATGGGCTTTTCGCTTCCTTTGCGTTCTTCGCGTCTTTGCGGTGAAAGGGTTTGGGGTTCGCCATGTTATCTGATCGGGTAAACCGCATCGCGCTCTCGCCCACGCTCAGAATCTCGGCCAGGGCCGGGCAGTTGCGCGCGCAGGGCATCGACGTGGTGGACTTTTCGGCGGGCGAGCCCGACTTCCCCACCCCCGAGCCCATCAAGAGGGCCGCCAAGGCCGCCATCGACGCCAACTTCACCAAGTACG
>JAKAJA010000287.1 GCA_021814085.1 Acidobacteriota bacterium
GCCCCGCCCGCCGAGGGGCCCGTCCCCCAGGCGGTCATGCCGGGCCTCCCGCACGAGGGGAGCATCGCCTGTGGCGCGCGCACCGAGTACATCAACGAAAAGCAGTGAGCTGAGTGCGCCCGCCCTCCTCTGGCACCCCGAGGGCGGAGCCGTACGCTGCGACCTCTGCGCCCACCGGTGCCTCATCCTTCCGGGCAGGGAAGGGGTGTGCAAGGTCCGGGTGAACGAGGGCGGCAGCCTCAGGACCCTCGTCCTGAACCGGCTGGTCGCGTCCAGCGCGGACCCCGTGGAGAAGAAGCCCCTGTTTCATTTCCTGCCGGGAGAGCGGGCCTTCTCCATCGCCACCGCGGGATGCAACTTCCGGTGCGGGTACTGCCAGAACTGGCAGATCAGCCAGTATCCGAGAGAGTTCGGTGGGCTCCCGGGCGAAGTCACGGCCCCCGAGGCGGTTGTCGAGGCGGCCCGCAGGTCGAGGTGCGAGATCGTGGCATACACCTACACGGAACCCACGATCTTCTTCGAGACCGCCGAGGCCGTCGGGCGCCTTGCCCGCGAGGCGGGCATGAAGAACGTCTTCGTGACGAACGGCTACCTCACACGGGAGGCGGTGGAGCGCGCCCGATTCTTCCTGGACGCGGCCAACGTGGACCTCAAGGGCTTCGACGACAAGCGGTACAGGAAGACTTGCGGCGCCACCCTCAGGGGCGTTCTCCAGGGGATCGAATCCCTCCTCGCGGCGGGTGTCTGGATCGAGATAACGACCCTGGTGGTACCCCACGTCAACGACTCCCGCGAGGAGCTGCTCTCCATCGCCCGCTTCATCGCCGGCCTGGATCCCAACATCCCGTGGCACGTGTCCCGGTTTCACCCCGACTACAAGATGCGAGACCAGGCCGCCACTCCTCCGTCCACCATGGAGCTCGCCATGGAATGCGGCCGGGAGGCCGGGCTGCGGTTCGTCTACGCGGGGAACGTGCCTGGGCACGCCTCCGAGAGCACCCGGTGCCCCAAGTGTGAGACAATGCTCATTGGCCGGGAGGGGTTCACCTTGACGGCCATGCGGATGCGGGATGGCCACTGCCCCTCCTGCGGCATGGACATTGCGGGGGTCTGGACCCCCTGAGGAGAATCAGGTATGGCGTTAGCTGGCTTCGGAAAGAAGGAAGGCGATCCCCTCTCCGACATCAACGTGACACCCCTGGTGGATGTCATGCTGGTGCTTCTGGTGATCTTCATGATCACCACGCCCCTCTTCGAGCGCGGCATCGACGTGAACCTCCCCCAGACCGTGTCGAGCAACATCAGCGGCGCGGAGAGGGTCATCGTCACCATCCCCAAAGACAAGAACTACGTCTACTTCAACAGCCAGCCCGTGAACCGGGAACTCATGAAGAGCTACCTCCAGCAGATCTTCAAGAACCGGGCCGACAAGACGGTCTACCTCTTCGCCGACAAGGCCGTCCCCTACGGGGAGGTCCTCACCATCATGGATGAGGTGAAGCAGGCGGGCATCGAGACCGTGGGCCTCGCCACCGAACCGCCGGCCCAGAAGTGAGGTCCAAGGACATAGCGGGAGGCTGAGAAACTCGCGCGGGCCGGGAGTCTTTTCAGCAGCCCGCTAGCCGCCAGGTAGGACGCGGCCCCTCTGGGGAGTTGAGATGGACCCACGTCAGACCGTGGAAACTCCCAGACAGGGCACAAGACCGGACGGCCCGCTGAGCGACCGGAGGCGCGGTTTCTCGTTGCCGCCAGGCCGGTTCAGGGGTCCAGTGACATCACAATTGCGCCCTCTGGCCTCGCGCCACAACCACCTGCTGCCCGCGGCCCTCATCGTCTCCTCCATCCTCCACATGCTGGCCCTGGTGGGATTCGTCATGCATCCCATGACGAGGCAGCGGCCCGCGTTTAAAGAACCTCTGATGGTCCGCCTCATAGAGCTCCCCAGAGGTACCGGCGGAGCCACCACCGGAACGCCCGGGAGGACCGCCGAGGTTATCCCCCCTAAGGACCTTGAGCCGGTCAAGCCCGTTAAGCCCCCAAAGCTCACCCTTCCTGGCAAGGAGCCTCCAAAACCGAAGGAGGGACCCTCCCCACTGAGGACAGAAAAGCCGGGGAAGGCCGTTGGCCTTGGACACGGCGGGCAGGCAGGGCTCGGCGGCAAGGGCTCGGCCATGATCCTAGACGAGCCTACGTTTCAGTACGAGTGGTACAAAGCCCGGCTCGAGGACACCCTCAAGACGCACTGGCGCAAGCCCGTCGTCACGGGCGTCACAAGCTTGTCCGCCTCGGTCCATTTCAACATCCTCTCAAACGGGCAGGCCGATGCCGTCCAGATCGTCACGTCCTCCGGCAACCCCGGTTTCGACCAGACGATCCTGCGGGCCGTGTACGACTCGGTACCGTTCCCCAAGCTCCCGCCGCAGTACGACGCACCCTCCCTGGGCGTCCTCTACACTTTCGAGCTCAACCCCGAAGGCCAGCCAGCCGACTCAAGCAGCCCCCCCCCTAAACCCGGAAAATCTAAGAGCCGGACGCGTTAGCCTCCTGCACTCCGCTGCGCCCGCTTCATTCTTTCCCTTCCCGCCAAATGGTTGTCCCAACTCTCTCGCTGGAGTAAAGTTTGTGCGTTGCACTTTTCTCCACATCATGGCCGGGGAGCGGTAGTAGGCTGTCTTGGTTCCAGGTGCATTGGTTGACCCAATGCAGTTGCTCGAGGTCACGGCTGGGGATCTGGCATGAGGATCAGGGGTGACGGCGAAGAAGCGGACCTGACAGAAAAGGGGATCGCAGGCTTATATATGGAGGTGGCCAGATGAAGGGGTCGACGATCATGAAGGGCATTTTGGTACTGGGGCTTCTCGCCTGGGCCATTTCTCCTTGGGCCCAGGCCCAGGGCGGAGCCATCACGGGCAAGATCACGGATTCGGCCGGTGAACCCGTAGCCGGAGCCCTGGTGCAGGTCTCCGGGCCCAGTCTGCAAGGGTTCCAGGGTGCCGCAACGGACGTGGAGGGACACTACAGCCTCCCCTTCATTCCAGTGGGCACGGGGTACCAGATGAAGGTCTCGGCCTCCGGCTACGGAACCATCCTCCGGAAGGGCATCGACGTCAGCCTGGGGACCACCCTGAGCATCCCCTTCGTGCTCGGTAAGGGGCAGACCGACATCGTGGTCACCGCGGCCGCTCCGGTTATCGATGCCAAAAAGACCGTGGCAGGGGCCAACATCTCGGACAAGATGATCAGCACCATTCCCCTGGGCCGAAATGCCGCCGCCATTGCCTACCTCGCACCCGGGGCGGTGAGCTCTGGCCTAGATAACGCCCCGTCCATCAGCGGAGCCTCCGGCCCCGAGAACTCCTACACGGTGAACGGAGTAGACGTGACCGGCGATCTGGCGGGGCTCAACGTCACCGCCCTCAATTTCGATTTCATCGAGGCCACCGAGGTGAAGACCGGCGGCATGGACGCGGAGTACGGCGCTCTCATGGGCGGCAACGTGAACTCCATCACCAAGAGCGGAGGAAACGAATTCCACGGAAGCCTGTTCACCTACTATTACGACGACTCCCTGGGCGCCAAGGAGAACATGCTCAACAACCCCACCATGGTGGACTACCGCAAATCCTTCAAGCAGTACGATGTGGGCGGCAGCTTGGGCGGCTATTTCGTCAAGGACAAGCTCTGGTTCTTCGTGGCCTACGACTACAACAAGACTGACGTGGCCTTCACGGCCAACGGCACCGACCTGAACGTCAAACTCAACGGCGTCCCGGGTTATTCATGGGCAGCCCCCACGGGATACAAGAACACCGAAACCGACCCCCAGTACGCCTTTAAACTCACCTGGAACATCAACGCGAACCACAAGCTCGCCCTCTCGGT
>JAKAJA010000288.1 GCA_021814085.1 Acidobacteriota bacterium
GCTTTACCCGGGTTGCGGCCCGCTATGCTGACATCCGGGCCGGCCCAGATAACTTAAGGAGGTGTCTCATGTGGAGACACGCGATGACTCTGCTTCTCGCCTCCGCCGTGACGGCCAACAGTTTCGGCGCCCCAACGGGCCAGCCCGACCAAGGAGTTGCCCGCGCGAGCTACGTGGAGGGCAACGCCTCCTACTTGCGCGGGGACGACTCCAACCGCGACGACTGGTCGGCACTGGGGGTCAATACGCCGCTTACCACGGGCGATTCGCTCTACACCGCCCCGGACGCCCGGGCGGAGTTGACCCTCGGGGGCGGCGATGCCGTGCGCCTCGACCACGGCACCGAAGTGGACGTGGTCAGCCTGACCAGCGGTGTGACCCAGTTCGGACTCAGCTCAGGACGGGCGGAATTGCACATCCGTACCCTTGGCCCCGGCGCGGCCATTGAGATGGACACGCCCGGAGGCGCCGCTACCGTAACGGCTCCGGGGACTTATCGGTTCGTGGCCGATGCCAACGGGTCCGATTTCGGCGTCATCTCCGGAGGCCTCTCCGTGGTCGTGAGCGGACAAACGGTCGACGTGCGGTCTGGCGAAGACCTCCGGCTCAATGGAACCTCGGCACCCACCTATGCCCTCGCCCACCTGGACGGCCCGGACGACTTCGACCGGTGGTCCGCACAACGGGATGCGCGCTTCGACAGCTCCCTTAGCGCCCGCTACGTCAACCCCCAGGTGAACGGCTTCGAGGACCTCGACACCGCGGGCCAGTGGCGGCAAGACCCCACCTATGGCAACGTCTGGGTTCCCTCGGGGGTGTCCGCAGGGTGGGCCCCCTATCAGGACGGTTGCTGGACGTGGCAGGACCCCTACGGCTGGACCTGGGTCTCCTATGAGCCGTGGGGTTGGGCGCCCTACCACTACGGTCGTTGGGTCTACGTGAGCGATGCGTGGTCCTGGGTTCCGCCCCCTCCGCCTTTCTATGCCGCACCCGCCGCGGTCGTGGGGATTCAGCCCTTTTACGCCCCCGCGCTGGTGGGATTTTTCGGCGTGGGGGGGTCGGGCTGGAGCCTCGGTATCGCCCTGGGATTCGGGTCTCCACCGGCCCTGGGCTGGGTGCCGCTCGCCCCCGCGGACCCTTTCTTTTACCCCTGGCAGTCCGGCTACGGGGTGACCAACGTGAGCTACACCAACATCAACGTGGTGAACGCGTGCACCGTGGTTCGCCAGGACGCCTTCGGCACCGGCCCCGTGTCCCCAATGCGGCTCCCACCCGAACGGCTGCGAACTGCCCGGATGCTCGGCAGCCAGCCCGCCGGCATCGTCCCAACGGCCGCCAGCCTAGCGGCCTACCCCAACCGGAGGGTCTCCCGCAGCGCCGTCCCATCCGCGGCCATCACCTCCAGGCCGCTGGCCGCCCGCCTGACCCCGCCACCCCGGCCAACCCCTTTTCAGGATAAGCTTTCCACGATCCGAGCCACGGGCCGCCCCGTTGCCGAACCCGTCATGAGGACGTCCACCACGGGCCGGCCTTTTTCGCCAGGAGCCGCGCCGGTCAGAGGATTCGTTCCGGCCATGAAGACCGTGGGCCCTGCCTCGCGATCCTCCGTCTCCTCCGTGGCGCAGCGGACCGTGCAACCGTATAGGGGACGGGGCTCCTCCGGCACGGTGGCCCTCGGGCCCCAGCGCGGACACTGGACACCCCGAACGCCTTTCGGGGCGAACTCCCGGGGAGGCAAGTCGACTTCCCTACCCGCGGCCCTTTCGTCGCGCACTTCGAGATCCCACTCCACGGGGTATTCGGCGGCACATCCCCGGACGACGCCCGCCGAGCCTACCGCCGAACGTCACACCTGGACGCCCCGCGTCGCGCCTCGGAGGCAGCCCGCCCCGGCGGGGTCCTCCGTCTACCCGCGGCCTGGAGCTCGAAACGCCGCCCACACCTCGTCGAAGCCCGCGACGTCCCATCAGAGCTGGTGGATACCCCGTACCCGCAGCGGCCCAAGGGCGACCCCGTGGCGCACCTCGCCGTCGTACCGCCCGGCCCCTCGCGCGCAGCCCGCGCGGCAGCGGGCCCGCCTGGGCGGGCGAGCGACCGCCCCCGCAGCCGTATACAGGCGGCCTGCATCGCGGCCGAGGGCGCAACGTCCCGCGAGGCGCTCCGTTTACTGAGGATGAGAGAGGGAGGCCCGGCGGGCCTCCCTCTCTCTCCCTTCCGATCCCCGCCGCTGGCGCTCCACCCTCCCGATTTCTGCTAAAGTAGGGCATCGAGCCTTTGGCCGAACGGAACGGCGAGGAGCGGCATGTTCAAGGACATCCGGGTCCACGGGGCCATCACCCCCGAGATCGACTACTACGCCAACCTCGCGGGCGAGCACCTTCTCCCGGCGCCCTTCTACGAAGTGCAGGCGGGCGAAGAGGGCCCCGGCGTCTCCTTCTTCCTGTCGGGCATGTACATCAAGCTGAATTCCGAGGGCGTCTCTTTTTCTGGCACGGGCGGCGCCGTTTCGGAGTACATGTTCGGCTCTCCCATGCCCCTCCAAGACCTGGGACACAAGGAGGTCAAGAACCGCCTCGTCATGCTGGGCGCCTTCCCGGCCGAGAATGGCGGGGTGTCCTTCACGGCCAAAGTGTCAGGGTTCATCCCCTACGAGACCCTCTTCCTCGACGGGAACGCCCTGGGAAACTATTTCTTTCTCCTGAAGACGCCGTGGCCCTACTCGGTCCGGCGCACCCAGGAGACCCTTCTGAAGACCCTCGGGCACGTGCTAAAGCGCAGCGACTCCCCCGGCCAGGGCGCCGACAGCGAGTTCATCGGCGAGATTCTAAAGGAACTCGCCGAGCCCGAGGCCACCCTGCTCCTCCTCCGCCTCGCTCATCGGCCTCACCAGCAGTTCCACCAGTTCGTCCGAGAGTACTACCGGAGGTCCCGCGAGTGGGGCGACGAGCAGAAGCGCTTCGCCGACACCCTCGGCGAGGAACTCGGCGTGAAGCAGTACCAGCGCGAGCGCATCGCCATCGACATCCTGTACAAGGACGCCCAGAACAGGCAGGTGGTGGACGAGTACAAGGACGTCCTCCTCTCCATCCTGTCCTCGGGCGCCGACCCCAGCGCCCTGGCGCGCCTCAACTCCCTCCGGAACCTGGCCCTGCGCCACAACCTGCCCAGGAGCCTCTTCGACACCCTCGACGGCCTCATGCCCGCCGCCCCCGTCTCCCACCGGGAGGAGCGCGATTACCTGCGAGGCGCACGGGAGATCTTCGAAGGCCTCTTCCTCTCGAGCAAGCCCGCGACCGAGGTCCTTGGCAGGCCCGAGATCGTCCGGCTCCTGGGCTACAAGCAGCAGGCCCAGCATCACCGGGATAACGGGTTCGAGCAGATTCTTCTGGATACGGGGCGAATCCTGGACGAGCGGGCCGCCGAGGGAGGCGATCTGGAGCCCTTCGAGGTTTTCGCCCAGGTGGTGACGTACTTCGACCGGCTCGACAACGCCGAGGCGGTGGTCAACCAGCTGGGCTTCATGGA
Organism: Acidobacteriota bacterium; assembly: GCA_021814085.1. Lineage (GTDB taxonomy): Bacteria > Acidobacteriota > UBA4820 > UBA4820 > DSQY01 > JAKAJA01. The sequence continues at coordinate 3,526 of JAKAJA010000288.1, forward strand.
GCACGCCTCCGTGACCGAGGACAAGGTCCGCTCCCTGGTCGGGAACGAGCGCGAGCTGGACGCCATCGAACCAGGCCTCTTCCACCGGCTCGTGGTGGACCCCGTCCTGAACAACCCCTACGCACTCCGTTTCGGACGCCGCAAGGTGCTCTCCCTGGCCGAAGGCCTGGAGCACGTGGCGCGGGGGGAGAAGACCCTGGCGGCCATCGCCGCCCAGGTGGAGGCCCTGGCCAGGGAGGAGATGGCGGAGCGCCACCTCTACGAGTCGATACGCACCCGCCTGCAGCAATCCTACTTCAACCTCTCCAACCCCATCCACGTGCGCCTGCTCCAGCGCGAAGTGGA
>JAKAJA010000289.1 GCA_021814085.1 Acidobacteriota bacterium
GAAGGAGGAACGGCATGCGGGGTCTTGCGGGGACTGGGATCTCCCTTTCGCCCACAGGAGGCCAGGATGAGGAGAACCACCAAGGCGAGTACCAAGATGGGCTTACACTTCACGGAGCGCCTCCTCTCAGAAAGTATATCATGGCGCCTGTGCGCTTTGGCATCTCTCCCCAGGCCTCTGCTAGAATGGCTATGTGAGCGAACGATCCTGCAGAGCATGGCGAGTTGAAGGCCGGGTGCAAGGGGTCGGGTTCAGATATTTCGTGGTCCAGAAGGCGCGCATCCTCGGGTTGGCCGGTTGGGTCTCGAATCTGCCCGACGGGTCGGTCGAGGTCCAAGCTGCCGGTGAGGCCTCCGTACTCGCCCTGCTCGAAGCTGCGCTGAGGGATGGCCCGCCCCATGCCACGGTCCTGCGTGTAAACTCCGTTCCCCCCTCGAAAGCCCTTGAAAAGAAGGAAACTTTTACTATAGAATACGCCTTGGCCTGAAGGCCGGTATCAGGTGCCTGTAGCTCAGTTGGATAGAGCACCTGCCTCCTAAGCAGGGGGTCGTGGGTTCAACTCCCGCCAGGCACACCACACCACTCGTAAGGAGTTTGGATGGCCAGCCACAAGTTGACGAAACAGGAAATGCGCGACGACCAGTTTCGGGATATTCTCTCCGAGCTCTATTTCGGGGCCTTGGCCTCCATTACGGAAAACTGGCGCGCTTTCGCCACGGGGTTCGCCGTCGTGCTCCTTTTGCTGGCCGGTGCTTTTTACCTCTGGCAGACTCACCTGGCCAAGGAAGCGGAAACTTCTTACCTGTTGGGACAGGTCATGGAGGCCTACAACGCTCCCGTGGAGGCTGGTTCCGCCGCAAAGGGCAAGCGCAATCAGGAAACCTACTCCTCTGACCTGCAGCGATCCCAGGCTGTTCAGTCGAGGTTGGCCGCTTACAGACGGCAGGGATCCAGCACGGCGCCCTATGCCACCTACTACCAGGCCTTGGATCAGCTCCAGTCGGGCAACCTCTCCGGCGCTGAGGCCACGGTCACTCCCCTGACCAAGGATCCCAAGCTGGCCCCCGTCGCCCTGGCCCTCCGCGCCAGAATCTACGAGGCCCAGGGCTCTTGGGACAAGGCCGAGGGGGACTGGAAAGCGCTGACCTCCGTTTCCACCCCCGCGTGGACGAAGGCCGACGGCTACCTCGCCCTGGGAGATTACTACGAGAGAAGATCGCAAAAGGACAAGGCCGCGGAGGCGTATGCGCAAGTTGAGAAGCTCGCCGCGGCGGATCCTTTCTTGGACGCCCTCGGCAAGCGCGCCCAGACCAAGGTGGAGGCCCTCAAGGGAAAAGCATGAGCACGGAAGACGCCCTGGCGCCATTCGGAGATGTCCAGGTCCCCGATGACAAGAAGGACCTGGAGACGCTCTACCACCTGGCCAACGTGGTCCACTCCTTCACGGAGCCGGACGCCTTGCTCGAGAACCTGGTGGATCTGGCGATACAGCATCTCCACGCCGAACGGGGCGTCATCTTCCTCAAGGACGTGAAGGGCGACCTGTACCCCACGGCGGCCCGGTCCCTCTACCCGGACGAGCTCGTGGATGTCCAAAAGGTGGCCCTCTCCGTGGTGCAGCAGGCGGCCAGCCAGAAGGACGGGATCACCAGCCCCAACGCCCAGAACGACCCGCGGTTCGAGAGCGAGAGCGCCGTCCACTTCAACATCCTCTCCCTGATGTGCATGCCCCTGATGCACGGGAACAACCTCCTGGGGGTCTTCTACCTGGACCACGGGAGCCGTCCAGGAGCCTTCACCGAGCGCGACCACGTCTTCATGAAGGCCTTCGCCCACCTGGCATCATCGGCCATCGCCACGGCGCAGGAGCGCGAGAATTTCCGGATGGAAAACACCTACCTGCGGCACAAGGTGAGCGCCGACCAGGCCTTCCCCGAAATCATCAGCAACTCGGCCAAGATGATCTCCATACTCGAGACGGTAGAACTCGTGGCCGCGAGCAACGTCGCGGTCCTCATCTCTGGAGAGAGCGGCACGGGCAAGGAACTCATCGCCCAGGCCATCCATTTCAAGTCCGGCCGTCGCGACAAGAAGTTCATCACCCAGAACTGCGCCTCTCTGCCCGAGACCCTCCTGGAGAGCGAGCTTTTCGGCTATAAAAAGGGGTCCTACACGGGGGCGACCCACGACAAGCCGGGGCTCTTTGAAGTGGCCGACGGGGGAACCCTCTTTCTCGACGAGATCGGCGATCTCTCCCTCTCGTCCCAGGCCAAGATCCTGAGGGCGCTCCAGGAGGGGGAGATCAGGAGGATCGGGGACAGCAAATCGCGCAAGGTCGACGTTCGCATCATCTCGGCCACGAACAAGGACCTCCAGGAGCAGATCCAGCGGGGCCTCTTCCGCGAAGACCTCTTCTACCGGCTCAACGTGGTGACGGTCAAGCTTCCCCCGCTGAGGGAGCGCAAGGAGGATATCCCGCTCCTCGCGAGGCATTTCCTCTCCCTATTCGCGGGGCGGATGGGGCGAAGGAGCGTGGGCTTCGAGAAGGAGACCCTCGATTCGCTCACCCTTTACAATTGGCCCGGGAACGTGCGTCAGCTCAAGAACGAGATGGAGCGCCTGGCCATCGTGCTCAACGAGGGCGAGATGGTGGCGCCCCCGCATCTGTCCGAAGTCATCCAGCAGGCCGCGCTCCTCTCCGGTTCGAGCCACGGCGCCCGCCTGAAGGACTCTCTCGATACCATCCAGCGGAAGATGGTCCTGGAATCCCTGCAGAAGTACCGCTGGAACAAGACGAGGGCCGCCGAAGACCTGGGGATCACCCGCCGCGGGCTCATCAAGATGATTGAGAGGTACGAGCTCGACCGGCGCAAGCGTCTCGGGTAGGCGGCCATGGGCAGACCCCGGGCGCTCAACCTTCCCAACCTGCTCACGGCATTCAGGATCTTCCTGGTGCCGCTCATCGTTGTCATCCTCCTCACCGAATTCAGCTTCGAAAAATGGTTTTTCTTCAACCGCGAGGAACTGGCGGTTGGCATTTTCATCCTCGCCTCCATCACGGATCTCCTGGACGGCTACCTGGCGCGTAAGAGGAAGCAGGTCACGACCCTGGGACAGCTCCTCGACCCCATCGCGGATAAGCTCCTCGTTAGCTCCGTACTCATCTCCCTGGTGGAGATGCAGCTCGTCGCCGCGTGGCTCGTGGTGATCATCATCGGCCGGGAATTCATGGTCACGGGCTTTCGCATGATCGCGGCCGTCCACCAGGTGAGCATCCCCGCCGGAGTCCTGGGCAAGTGGAAGATGGTCGTGGAGGTCATCGCCATCTGCTTCCTCATTTGGGGCAACCAGCGCGACTGGGAATGGCTCCGGCTCACGGGGAACGGCCTGCTCTACTTCGTGGCCTTCATAGCGGTCATCTCCATGGTGGAATACTTCGTGAAGTTCTCCCGGCGCATCGACCTCTTCCAGGAGGAATCCCAGTGAGGGGTTTCCCTGGCGCCGTGCGCGGCCATTTCCTCACGGGCCTTGTGCTCGTCCTGCCCCTCGTGGTCACCTTATGGGTTCTATACACCGGGGTCAAGCTCCTCGTTGGGTTCACCTCGCCCGCCGTGAAGCTCGGCTTCGAGCGCATGGGGATGGTGCCTCCCAGATTTGCCGCCGAGGGGCTCTCTCTTCTCGTCGCCGCCGTCGCTCTGACGGTCCTCGGCCTCGTGGCCCGATCCTATGTGGGCCGTCAGGTCTGGCGGGGGTTCGAAGCGCTCATGATGCGCATACCCCTCGCGAACCCCATCTACTCGTCCACGAAGAAGCTCATCGAGGCTCTCCAGCGGCAGAAGGGGTTTCAGCGTGTCGTGCTGG
>JAKAJA010000290.1 GCA_021814085.1 Acidobacteriota bacterium
CGCCAGGGAGAGGTTGAACACCCCCGCGATAAACTCCAGCGTCACGGGGTTCCCCTCGGTAAGCCTGTAGACGATGGAGCCGGTGCCCTGGCACAGGATGAGGATGAGGTCGCAGGAGAGCGTCAGGAGGAGGAGCCGGACGAAGGGTCGCGCCCTCGTCATCCCGATGTCGTCGAGGTACTCCACGAAGGTGCGTTTGCCCTTGGGGATGCGCAGGAAGAAGGGGGCGATGACGTAGGCCAGGAACCCGCCCACGGTGAACAGGAGGATGGTCGAGGGCGCCCCCATGTCGTTCATCTCGTTCGGGACCTTGAAGAGGCCGTAGAGGACCGTGGCCCCGAGGGCTATGCACAAGAACTGGATGGCCAGGATCACGAGGAGCGACCGCCACGGATGCCCTGCGAAATGGGGCACCCTCTTCTCTGTCCCGCGTTGCTCTTCCGCGCCGTCCCCGGGTCTGGTTCTCATCGGCTTCATGGCCCTTTCCCCCCGCGCTTCCGTCTCCGCGGCCTGCTTCGCCCGCCCGCCCTCCGGCCGGTGCGGTCACGTCCGATACGTCCTTAAGGATTCGGGATGGTGTAGGCAACCACGCGGTTGTCGGTCCAGGTGGGCACCACGACGAGGCCCATCTCGGGGACGAAGGCGAAGTTGGCGATGGGCTGTCCTGGCACGGAGGTGTCGAGGAGCTTGGTGACCTGGCCGGCGGGCGACACGCGGAAGAGGCGCCCCTCGTTGTGGGACACGAGGATGCTCCCGTCCCGTTCCGTCTCGATGCCGTCGATGATGCCCGCTCCCAAGGCGGCGATAGTGCGGACCGCTTTCGTGGACAGGTTCACGGCCTTGAGGCGGCCGTCCGCGTTGTTGCCCACGAGGAGTTCACCGCCGCTCACGTGGAGGCCGTTGGGGCGGCCGATCTCCGGCCCCTTGAGCCACTCCTCGATGTGTCCGCCCGCGCAGCGGTAGATGACGCCCGTGCCCGAGTCGGACATGTAGATGGCACCGCCGGGGCCCACGGCGAGGTCGTTGAGGAACATGGCGCCCGGAACGGGGGTCCGCTTCGCCAGCTTGGCCGACGGGATGTCCACCTCGACCAGATTGGTCGCTTCAAGCGCATAGAGCTTGTTCCCGGATACGGCCAACCCCGCGTGGTTCTTGAGGCCGGTGGCCCACGTCAGGTCCACGGTCTTCCCGTCTGAGGAGACCCTCGCGACGGACTGCTTGCCCTCGCCCTGGCTGGGGTTGAAGCCATCGTAGCTGGAGACGTAGAAGACCTTCCGGGACGGGTCGTAGGCCACGGTTTCGGGCATGGGGAACTCGGGCGGCGTCCTCCAGGCTTCCTTCACGCCGGGCGCCTCGAAGGTGGCGTTGGCGTCCTGGCAGATGAACCCCCAGCCCCCCATGTTCTCCGTGACCAGGAAGAGGAGGTCGTTGCTGCCCTTCTTCAGGGGGAGGTATGCGGCGTCGAAGGTCCCCACGATGCCAAGGAACGAGGGGTCGCGCAGCCTGTAGGTGCTGTCACCCGAGTAGAGCGGCTCCCCGTTCAGGAAGACAGTGATCTCGTCGCTGTAGCCGAACCGAACTTTTCTGATTTCGTCCCTCTCCGCCGTGATGACCGTCTTGGCCAGGATGGAGTCGGGACCAGGGCCCAGGCGCCCGTAGGTCCTGGAAATATCCACCAACCCGGAGGGATCGCTCCTGACCTCTTTCCAGGTGAGGGCGGGCAGCTTCTGGGCCTGGGGGTCCGTGTCCCGGTCAACCTGCCATGCCTTGAAGGGCTGGGACAGCTGCCACTCGGCGATGATGCCGGGTGGGGTGTCGGCCCTCGGGGGCGGGTCGAACTTCAGGGTGTCGTCCGACCTGTAGCGGAAGTTGGAGAAGAAGGCGGAATCGTCTCTCGGCCCGTTGAGCCCGATGGTCCCTTTGCTCACGCCGTGCTTCAGGTCGTGGATGAGGAGGACCGGATTGGCCGCCTCGCCGAGGAACACCCGGGCCTCGGTACCCTTGACCTCTATCCTGAGGTGCACCCACTGCCCGGAAGGTATGGGGGCGAAGGCGGTGAAGCCCTCCCCGCTGTAAAGCTGCCAGCTGTCCACGCCGCTGAATGTGGGCACGTACTGGACCACGTCGGGGTAGCCCCCGGGGCCCGAGCGGTGGGGGCGGATGTAGACGCGCTCCGACTCGCCCGGGCGCTGGATGCGGAAGACGACGCCGGGGTAGGAGCGGGCGCCGGTGCAGGCCACGTCCACCTCGATGACGCCGTTCTCGAAGGCCACGTCCTTCAGGAGGGCCGTCCCCGCCAGGCTCTTCCGTCCCAGGTGCTCGCTCACCCGGGCGTCAATCATCGTCCAGCGATCCGAGCCGAAGTCCACGGGCCCTTCCTGCGCCCACGTGCACAAGCCCGCGGCTGCCCCCGCCACGAGCAGGAACAGGAGGCACCCTCTCGCCAGGTTAGACATGTCCCCCTCCTAATGCTCAGCCCCTCAGGGCGCCCTCTTCGTGTTCTTGACGGCGGCCGCGGCCCGGTCCCGGTTCCGGGTGAAGACATCGAGCCGGTTGTCCTTCGCCTTTTGGGCCTTCTCCACCGCCGTGCCGTAGCTGGAGAGGGCCTCCTCCATGCGCCCGGCTCGTTCCAGAGCCTCCCCTAGGCTGTCGTAGACGTTTGCGGACTCCGGGTAGAGTTCGACGTTGTAGCGGAATATGGAAATGGCCTGTTCACCGGAGCCGCCCACGAGGAACTGGTACCCCAGCAGGTTCACTGTCTGCTCGGGGGGCAGAAGGGGAATCCCCAGCCGCTTGCCGAGGTCGGCGTAGTGGCTCTTCACGTCCGCCAGGGTGCCCGCGAAACGGCCGGTCTTCGGGTCCACGGGGAGCTTCCACCCGTCGAAGATTTTGCGGAGGCCCCAATAGTGGGTGCGCAGGACCATGGAGCCGTGGGTCTCGTCCTCCATGAGCATGGAGCCCCAGACGAAACCCTCCGCCTTGACGCGGCCCAGGGTGTCGCGCAGCCAGTCGAAGCGAGTGGGCTTGGGGTTGCCCGCCTCCTCGTTCCCCATGGCGACGAAGAGCGTCTTTGGGAACACCTTGCGGTCCTTGAAGAACGCCTTGGTCGTGCGCAGGGGGTAGTCGTCGTCCCACGTCAGGGCCGGTGACGCGGCGATGTAGGCGTTGAACATGTCGGGCCTGGCCACCACGATGTGCAGCGCCAGGAGCCCGCCGAGGGAGTGCCCCGCGAAGACTCGGTACGACAAGGTGCGATAGTGCGATTCGATGTAGGGGAAAAGCTCCTTGGCGAAGAAATCCAGAAACCTGTCGGCGCCGCCGCTGGTGTTAGGCCCTTGCGGCTCGCCGGGCAACGCCGGGCGGACCCAGTGGGTGGGTGAGAGGTCGCGCGCGCGGTCGGTGTTGGCGACCCCCACGATGATCAGGTCCGGCATGAGGCCGTTGGCGGCCAGGAAGTCCACCGTGCCCCGCGTGTGGGTGAGGTGGGTGTCCCCGTCCGTCATGTAGAGGACCGGGTAGCGCTCGGTGCTCCTCGCATAGTTGGCCGGCGTGGAGATGAGGATCGTGCGCTCCTCCCCCAGGATCTGTGATTGGATCGTCACCCTCTCGCCGATGGCGATCGGTTCGGCCGCCGCGGCCGTAGCCGCAACGAGGAAAAGGGCCAGAATCGTGACCGTTAGCAGGCGGCTGAGAAACTCGCGTGGGCCGCGCGCAAGAGGCTTGGGGTGCCATATGCGAGGCGCGGCGAGGAGGGCGATGCGGTGCCATCGTGGACGAGCCGCAACAAAGCAGATGGCCCCCAATCCCTTGCGCCCAGATGGGTTGCCGCGGCACGGCCCCGCCTGCTGTGTTGTCG
>JAKAJA010000291.1 GCA_021814085.1 Acidobacteriota bacterium
AGGCCTCGGGGAAATGGTCCTTCTGCACGCGGAAGTAGAAGCCCATGATCTCCCGCGACGTGAATGCGTCGAGGACGCCGCCCATGCGGTCGAAGGTCTTGTAGATCTCGCTGTAGTTCCGGGTTGGGGTGCCTTTGAAAACCAGGTGCTCGATGAAGTGGCTGATGCCGTTGGTGCGCTCCGACTCTTGCCGCGAGCCCCGCTTGACCCAGACCCCCGCCGTCACGGAAGGGAAGTGGGGCAGGCGTTCCACCACCACCGTGAGACCGTTGGGCAGGACTTTGCGCACCACTTTGCCGCCGTCAGGCATGAGCCCTCCTGTAATAGCTCAGGTTAGCACGGAGGCGGCGGAATCTGAAGGGCGGGGGAAGGAATGGTGAAGATGGTCCGGTGATGCGCCGGCGCGGCGGTCCCCTGATACCAACTTACCGTCCACCGTTCACCTCCCGTAGGCGAGGATACCAATCCTCGCCGCGGCCGGAATGCGTGTCCCGGCCTGAAGGAGAGAGAAGTCACTCCATCATTGAAGGCAAGCTGGTATGAGAAATGAAAAGGTGGCCCGACCCGGGTTCCCGTCTGGCCGAAGCGCGCGGTTATTCCCTCATCAGGCTTTCAAGGCGCTGCCGCCAGCCTTCCACGGTCATTCTGTCCGAAGCGCCGGCGTAAAATTGGCCTGGCGAAAACAGAGGACAGTCACCGCCGTCTCTCAATTTCAGCACGAGGTAGTAAGAGGTGACAAAGTTCGACTTCTTGCCGAGAAAGCCAATGTTGATCCCGGCTACATCGGAAAAGGGGATTTGCCGCCGCTTCGTGCCGAAGATCCCCTTGCTTTCGATTGTGATGATTCGCGTCCTCGGGTCAACAACGATAGTCTGCCGGGCGAGCGCCAGCAGTCCAGCGAGCCCGATGAGGAGAAGCAGGAGGCCGAGAAGAAAGCCGGCTCGGCCATTGCCAGTGCTCGATCCCGCAAATTCGCGGAAGCCTATCGAAAGAGCCGCGCCGATCGCCACGCCTACGATCGCGATCACCATCTGCTTGCCGGGATTGCTCACAGACTTCCATGCCTCCATGTCACTCCCTCCTCCGTGTGTGCTAGGCATCCTGTCGTGGCCGCCGGTCAGGCCAGCAGCGGGACGAGCTTGAACTCGTTCACATCCACCAGGCCGAGGTCCGTGAGCTTTAGGGCCGGTATGACGGGGAGGGCGATGAAGGCGAGGGTCATGAAGGGCGCGGGCAGCTTGCACCCGCAGGCGCGCACCGCCGCGTGGAGCTTTTCGAGGCCCTCCGCCACCTCCGCCGCCCGCCCCGTGGACATGAGCCCCGCCACGGGCAGAGGAAGCGCCGCCAGGACCTTCCCCTCTCGCACCACGACCTGACCGCCGCCCATCTCGGCCACGACCCGTGCCGCGTGGGCCATCTCGCGGGGCGAGGTCCCCACGAGCACGCAGTTGTGGCTGTCGTGGCTCACGGTGGAGGCCAGGGCACCACCCTCCAGGCCGAACCCTTCCACGTAGCCCAGCCCCACGTTGCCCGTCTGGCGGTGCCTCTCCACGACGGCGGCGAACTGGAGGGCCTTCCCCGGCCCCGCCTCCCCCGCCTCGCCGAACTCGTGCCTCGTGCTGATCTGGGCCGGCTCGACGCCGATGACCCGGACGCTGCCCGACGCCGGATAGGAGGAGAGCTTCGTATCGAGGTCCGCCGGGAGGCGGACGGAAGAGAGGGTGCCCCGCGTGTCCTTCCGGGGCAGATCGACCAGGAGCTCGCCCCGCTCGGCGACGTGCGCTCCGCGGTGGTACACGGAGAGCACTTCGAACCGTTCGAGATCGGAGAGGACGACCAGGTCCGCCAGGTAGGATGGGGCGATGCCTCCCCGGTCCCGGAACCCGTACAGGGTGGCCGGATTCAGGGTGACGAACCGCAGGGCCAGGAGCGGGTCGAGCCCCGCCGCAACGGCGATCCGGAGGGCGTTGTCCAAGTGGCCCTCCCGGAGGAGGTCGTCGGGGTGGCGGTCGTCGCTCGCGATGCAGAGGCGGTGTGCGTCTCCCTGTGTCACGTCGGGGATGAGGTCCCGAAGGTTCTTGGCCGCCGACCCTTCGCGCATGAGCACCCACATGCCGCTGCGGAGCTTGTAGCGCGCCTCCTCGGCGGTGAGGCACTCGTGATCCGTGAGGATGCCCGCGTTGAGATAGGCCTCCAGATCGGACCCCGTGAGGCCCGGCGAGTGGCCATCCACGGCGAAGCCCCTTTCCCTGGCCGCACCCACCTTGGCGAGGACCTCGGGGACCCCGTAGATGACCCCCGGGAAATTCATCATCTCGGAGAGGGCCGGCGAGTCAGGGTAGGCATCCAGGGCCTTCGCGATGGCCCCCGCGTCGAGTTCGGCGCCGGCGGTTTCCATGTGTGTCGCCGGGACGCAGGAAGGGACGGTGAAGAAGATGTCCAGGGGCAGGTCCTGGGCGGCTCGCCGCATGTAGGCGAGGCCCTCGATCCCGAGGACGTTCACGATCTCGTGGGGATCGCTCACGGTCGCCCCCGTCCCGTGGGGCACGACGGCCTCCGCGAAGCCTTCGGGCGTGAGCATGGAGGATTCCACGTGGATGTGCGGGTCCGTGAAGGCCGGGGCCAGGTAGGCCCCCCTCAGATCCACGACCTCCCGGGCCTCCTTCACGGCGCCGCCCAGGGACACCACCCGCCCCTCGGCCACGGCCACGGGCATTTCGAGGATTTCGGTGGTGAAGGTGCTTACGACCCGCCCGTTCACGAAGAGGAGGTCCGCGGGCTCCAGGCCCCGCGCCACGCGAATCCGCCGCGCAAGGGATTCAATCGATTCCTTCACGATCATGGGATCTCCGAAATGAAGCAGCTGTCAGTTCTCAGCTCTCAGCTATCAGCTATCAGCAACGATTCAACATCTTTGCGTGTCGCGTCTAGCGTCTTCGCGTATCTTTCGGGAGCAGGGAGCAGGTAGCAGGGAGCGGGAAAGAGGAGCGCGCTCGCCCTCGATCTTCTCCCTAATCACCTCATCACCTACTCACGTCTTCGGCTTTTAGGCATCATTCTCCACGTCGATGAAGATCGTGTCCAAACCGAGGGTCCGTTTCAAATGCTCGCCGAGGGCGCGGACGCCCACCCTCTCCGTGGCGTAGTGGCCCAGGGCCGCGAAGTGCATCCGGGCCTCGCGGCAGAGGAAGGTCGCCGGCTCGCCGGCCTCGCCCGTGACGTAGGCGTCCAGGCCCAGGACGACGGCCTGCTCCGCCTCGCGTGCCGCTCCTCCCGAGACGATACCCACCGAGGAGATCATGTCTGGTCCCGCAAGAACGGCGTGGGCCTTGTGCCCGTAATAAGATTCGAGCCGCCTTACGAAGGTCCTGGCCTGCACCGGCTTGCCGAGCCGGCCACGCCACCCGATAGGCGTGCCGTGGTACTCGCAGAAGGATGTGAGTTCAACAAGCCCGAGGGCCCTCGCGGCCACGGCGTTGTTGCCCACCTCGGCATGGGCGTCCAGGGGGAGGTGGTAGGCCAGGAGGCTGCACCCCGAGTCCAGGAGCAGCTTGAGCCGATCGCGGAGGACTCCCGAGACGGGCTGGGGCCAATCGCCCTTCCAGAAGAGGCCGTGGTGAACCACCAGGGCGTTGGCCCCGGCGGAGGCCGCCTTCCGGAAGACCTCCGCGCAGGCGGACACGGCGAAGGCCACCCGTTTCACCTCCCGTCGGCCTTCCACTTGAAGGCCGTTGAGGGACGCGTCGTCAAAGGATTTCACCGCGAGGAAATCGGCCAGATAGGCATCCAGTTCTCCGAGCAGCATGGGTCACCCCCCGAGGCGCAAGGCCGTCAGATCTCTTCCTTGCGGAG
>JAKAJA010000292.1 GCA_021814085.1 Acidobacteriota bacterium
AGCATCGCTGCCCTCTCGGTCGTCACCGCCATCTGGGGCTGGAGCTTCCTGCTGGTCAAGGAAGCGGTGGCCGATTACCCCGTCTTCCCCTTCCTCGCCATCCGGTTCACCTTCGCGACCCTTCTCGTCTTCCCCTTCCTGAGGCACCGCCTGCGGAACACTGACAGGCGGACCATGGTGGGGGGCATTCTCATGGGGACGGCCCTCTTTTCGGGCTACGGCTTCCAGACCCTGGGCCTGCTCTTCACGAGCGCCTCCCACAGCGGCTTCATCACGGGGCTCTTCGTGGTCCTCACCCCCGTCTTCGAGGCGGTGATCCTGCGACGCATGCCCCGGTGGGACCTCTGGGGCGCCGTGGGTCTGGCCACGGCGGGTCTCGCTTTCTTGTCCCTCCAGGGCGGTTTGGGCGGGGCCAATTTGGGGGACCTGCTCAGCGTCGCTTGCGCCGCGGTCTATGCCGTCCACCTCCTCCTGACGTCCCACATGGCCAAGCGATATGACACGGGCGCACTCGTGTTCGTGCAACTCGCCACCGTTTCTCTCCTGGGATGGATCTTCTCGGCCCCCCACCTCGGCCACCTGACCCCCATGCCCAGGGCCACGTGGGTGGGCATAGCGGTGACGGCCGTTCTGGCCACTGCCCTGGCCTATTTCGTCCAGACCACCTGCCAGAAGCACATCAGCGCCCTCCAGACGGCCCTCATCTTCACCCTGGAGCCCGTCTTCGCCGGCCTCTTCGCCGTCCTTCTGGGCGGCGAGCACCTCGGCTGGCGCGGAGTGGTGGGTGGCGCCCTCATCGTCCTGGGCATGCTCGCGGGACAGAGGGCGGAAAATAGAAAGAGATAATGCCGGGGGCCGGGTTCTGAGTGCTGAGTCAGAAGATGTAACGAAAAGTGAAAGGGGGCGAGCCCGAAAGCCCGCCCCCTTTTCTCTCTGGCAGTGATCAGACTTGCTTCGCGATGTGGTTGAGGAGGCCGCCGTCCTTGAGGATGATGGCCTGGCGGTCGGTAACGTCCACCTTGACCTTGAAGGTGAACCCCTGGGTTTCGTCCTTCACCTCGAGGACCTTGCCGTCGCTCAGCGTGCCGTGCAGATTCGCCACGGAGAAGGTGTCGCCCTGCTGGACCTTGTCGTAGTCGGCCGGGTCCATGAAGATGAGGGGGAGGATTCCAAAGTTGACCAGGTTGGCCTTGTGGATGCGCTCGATGGCCTTTGCCATGACCGCCTTAACCCCGAGGAAGCTCGGGCATATGGCCGCGTGCTCCCGGGAAGAACCCTGGCCATAGGAATCGCCTGCCACCACAAAGCCCCCGCCGCACTCCTTCGCGCGTTGGGCGAAGTTTGCGTCCACTCCGATAAATACCACTTCAGCATATTTGGGAATGTTGGAGCGATACTTAAGGTATTGCCCCGCAGGCATGATGTGGTCCGTGGTGATTTTGTCCCCGACCTTGAGGAGGACGGTCTTGGCGAACTGGTCGGGCATGGTCTCGGTTTTGGGGGGCTCGCCGATGTTGGGGCCGCGTGCCACCTCCACCTTCGATCCGTCTGCCGGGGGCACGATGACCATGGAATCGTCGATGGCGAAGGCCGTGGGCATCTCGAACGTCCCCGCGGTGAGGCCGAGGGTACGCGGGTCCGTGAATTCCCCCGTGAGGGCGCATGCCACGCACGTTTCGGGGCTCGCCAGGTAGACCTGGGCATCGGCCGTCCCTGAGCGGCCCTTGAAATTGCGGTTGTTGGAGCGGACCGACACTTCGCCGGTTCCAGGAGCATGACCCGAGCCGATGCAGAACCCGCAGGCGCTTTCCCCGACTCGCGCCCCAGCCATGAGGAAGGTCCCCATGAGGCCGCGCTGCGCCGCTTCCATCTCCACCTGGCGGGAGCCGGGGGCGATGACCAGCTCCACGTCGGGATGCACGTGGCGCCCCTTGAGCATGTCGGCCACGGCCACGAGGTCCCGGAGGGAGGAGTTGGTGCAGGAGCCGATGCAGACCTGGTGGACCTTCTGGCCCTTGAGGCTGGCCACGGTCCCGATGTTGTCGGGGCTGTGGGGCATGGCCACCATGGGCTCCAGAGCCGAGAGGTCGATCTCGATGACCTGATCGTAGGCGGCGTCGGGGTCGGCGGCGAGGGCAACCCAGGCCTCCTCCCTCTTCTGGGCCTTGAGGAAGGCCAGCGTCTGTTCGTCGCTGGGGAAAACCGAGGTCGTGACGCCGAGTTCGGCGCCCATGTTGGCGATGGTCGCCCGCTCGGGAACCGAGAGGTGCTTCAGCGCGGGGCCGGCGTATTCCACGATCTTCCCCACGTTGCCCTTGGTGGTCATGATGGAGAGGAGCTTGAGGATGACGTCCTTGGCCGAGACGAAAGGCTGGAACTGGCCCGTGAGGTTCACCTTGACCACCCTGGGCCGGGGCATGTAGAAAGCTCCGCCGCCCATGGCCACGGCCACGTCCAGTCCGCCCACGCCGATGGCGATCATGCCGATGCCGCCCCCCGTGGGGGTGTGGCTGTCGCTCCCCAGCATGGTTTTGCCCGGCACCCCGAACCGCTCCAGGTGGACCTGGTGGCAGATCCCGTTCCCGGCCTTGCTGAAGTGGACGCCGTACCTTGCCGCTACGGTTTGGAGGTAGCGGTGGTCGTCGGCGTTCTCAAACCCCATCTGGAGGGTGTTGTGGTCCACGTAGGACACGGAGAGCTCCGTCCTGATGCGCGGGATGCCCATGGTCTCGAACTGCAGATAGGCCATGGTGCCCGTGGCGTCCTGGGTGAGGGTCTGGTCCACCCGGATGGCGATCTCATCGCCGGAGTGCAGGTCGCCCTCCACCAGGTGCGCGCCGAGAATCTTGTGAACGAGATTAGATCCCATGCCGTCCTCCTTGAACGTGAAGTCTGCCGAAGCGTTCCCCCCCGGATCAAGATGGCGCATCAGTTTAGGAGCCACCCCCGCCCCTGTCAAGGTTGGGAAGAAAATAAGCCAACAACTGAACCGCAAAGGCGCGAAGGGCGCAAAGGGAGAAACTACTTGCTGGGAAAGAGAAGCTCTGGGCGCCTTTACAAGACTCTTGGTTCGATGCTCCTATTTCGAATTGTTCTTTGAAGAATAGAATTACTTGGCGCTCTTGGCGTCTTAGCGGTTCATTTTTTGGTTTTTCGCCGGTGGGCAATTCCGCGCCGGCTGTGGTATCTTAAATGGTTGGAGGGGCTTATGGAACCGGTCGAATACGGCATTATCGGAGGATCCGGGTTCTATCAGATGCCCGGCTTCGAAGCCGCCGAGCGAATCGCCCTTAAGACGCCCTTCGGGAACCCTTCGGACGCATATGTCGTGGGGACCCTCGGCCAGCACCGCGTGGCGTTCCTGGCCCGCCACGGCGCGGATCACCACATCCTCCCATCGGAATTGAACTTCAGGGCAAATATATACGGGTTTAAGCTCCTTGGAGCACAGGCGATTTACTCCGCCTCGGCGGTGGGCAGCTTGAAGGTTCAATACGAGCCCGGCCACCTCCTCATCCCGGACCAGTTCGTGGATCGGACGCGCCACCGCCCCGACACCTTTTTCGGCGAGGGCATCGTGGCCCACATCAGCTTCGCCGACCCCTTCTGCCCAACCCTGCGCGCTCACCTGGCTGAGGCCGTACGGTCCATCGGCGTCCCCGTCCACGTGGGGGGAACCTACCTCTGCATGGAGGGCCCGCAGTTCTCCACGCGGGCGGAGAGCGACCTCTACCGGTCGTGGGGCATGGACGTCATCGGCATGACCAACCTCCAGGAGGCCAAGCTGGCCCGCGAGGCGGAGATCTGCTACGCCACCCTCGCCCTGGTGACGGACTACGACTGCTGGCA
>JAKAJA010000293.1 GCA_021814085.1 Acidobacteriota bacterium
ACCGAAGTGGCCCGGAGGGAATCACCTGCCTGCTTTGGGACCCCGGCCCGAGTACCGCTGGCCCATGGCCTTCACCTCCCGGGCGACGGCGTCCCGGAGGGACTTGGGCGCGAGGACCTCGGCGTGCGCCCCGTACTGCAGGACCCAGCGGGCCACGCCCTCCAGGCCCGAGGTCGTGAAGCGGAGCGTGAGTCCGCCTCCCTTCTCCTCCGTCACGCTCTGGCTGGAATGGAACGTCCGGTCGCGGATGTAAGGGGCCTGGTTGGCGTCGAACCGGATGGCCACCTCCTCGCGCGTCTCCCCCATGGACACCTGAAAGGCCTGGCCAAGGAAGGCCCCGAGGTCGAAATCCCGCCGGGAAGCGAAGCAATCGCCCGATACCTTCACCCTCTCCATCCGTCCCACGTGGAAGTAGCGGACACCCCTCCGCAGGCGGTCGAAGGCGATGAGGTACCAGTCGCCCTCATGGTTGTATAGATGGCAGGGCTCCACGGTGCGGTCGGTCTTGGTGTTCCGGTAGGCGGTGTAGTAGCGCATGGAAACGGGGTGGTGCTCCCGGATGGCGCGGTGCAGGTCCACGAGGGTCTGCTCGTGGGCGGGGGCGGCGTGGGGCGACTCGAAGGTGTAGTTCTCCGCGAGCCTCTGGAGATCCACGGTGACGGGGCCCTTGAGCCCCTGCCCGATCTTGGCCATGGCGCTCAGCAGGGGGGCCTCGAAGGCCGTCCCCAGGTAGCGCCGCGCCAGCTCCACCGTAAGGAAAAAGACGAGGAGCTCCCCTTCGGTGACCATGACGGAGGGCAGGACCCACGTGGAGTCCGTGTAGAACCAGCCGCCCCGTTCGCGGTCGAGGCCGATGGGCGCGCCGAGGCGGTCCATCATGAAGGTCCGGTCGTTGAAGATGACCCGCCGGCTCACCTCCAGCTTGGCGGCAAGACGGTCGGCGTTCGGGAAGAGACCGCCGCGTATCTGGCGGTCCATCTCGAAGATCCTCTCGAGCTGCTGGCGCTGTGACATGGGTGCCCCCTGCGGCGCATTATACCCCCGGCCATGGAATCGCGAGGCCGAATGCGGGACGCAGACGGAGCGAGTTGCATTTTCTCCCCGACGCTCCGATCCTACCGCTCCACCACGAGGACCACGAAGCTGTCCTTGACCAATGGCGGCCTGCCCCTGGGGTTGTCGGGGGTGGGAGCCGGGGCCGGTCCAAACTGCGCCGTGGGCAGGTAGACGTCGTGGGTCTTGGGGTCGATGGCCATGGTGCGCGCGCCGCGTTGGGTGGGAACGGTCGCCACCACCTCGAACTTGCCGGGACCGGACTCCTTGGCCACGGTGAGGGTTCCTTCGCCGTTGGCGCTGAATATGAACCCCGTGCCCGGGTCGAAGCCGTTGCCGTCCACGCCGTCGCCGATGGGAACGGTGGCGATGACCTTGCCCGCCTTCACGTCCAGCACGGTCATGACCTTGTTGCCGCAGCCCGAGAAGACGAGGCCGTTCTTCACGTCGAAGGCCAGCCCCGAGGGTTCCTCCCCGGGTTTGATGGAGAAGCGCCTGGCCACCACGAGCTTGGCGCTGTCGATCTCCACGACCTCGCTCGTATCCTCGATGTTGACGTAGATTTTGCCCTTGCCATCGGCCGCGGCGAACTCCGGCTTGCCCCCGAGGGCGAGGGTGCCCACGATCTTGCCCGTCGAGGATTCGAAGGCCGTGGCGTCCTTGCTCCTCCCGTTGAAGGTGAAGACCCGCTTGGATGCGGAATCGTAGAGGATGGCGTCGGGGTTGCTCCCCGTCTTCACCTGCCCCAGAACCTTGAGGGTCTTGAGGTCGAAGATGACCGCCGTGTCCGCCTTCCCGCAGCTGATGAAGCCCCGGTTAAGATCTGGCGCGAGGGCGATGCCGTGGACTCCGGGAGTGTCGGGGATGTCCCCAACCGCTTTCCCCGTGTCCAGGTCCACGACGACCACGTGGGTCGCGTGCGAGACGTAGAGCCGCCGTGCCGCTCCGTCCGCGGTCAGATAGTCCCAGCCCCCCTCGCCTCCGAGGGCGATTCTCTTGGCGAGGTGGTAGCCGGGGGATGCGGCGACGAGAAGTGCGCTTAATGCCAAACTCAAAAACAGGATACCAGGTAGCCGTACTCTCACAGTGTCACCGCCTTTCCGCAAGGGTTTAAGGGAGACTGAGACATCATGGGGCCAACCCCTTCGGGTCTGGGTCGGCGGAATGCCGGGAGTGACTCCGCGGGCCGCCGGACAAATGGGTTGGAGACATTTGGTTATCACTTCGCGGCTTGGGGCGTTCGTAGGTGATGAGATAGACGCCCATCTGCTTGGAGGGCCCCGTCTCGACACGGCTGGCCAGGATGTCCAGCTTGGCTCCAGGCTTGGTGGAAAGGTAATCCATTCCCCCTTCGTCCGTGACCAGGTCGGCTCTCTGGCCTTGCGCCTTGAAGATCTCCTGCCCCTCCTTCGTGAGGAACGAGGGAAGCACCCTGCCGAAGTGAAGGCATGCGAGGCCTATGTAGCTTTCGTTGGCGAGGTAGAGACAGGGTATGTTTCCACGAGCATTTTCGATGCGCGCCACCTCATCGAAGAAACCCGACAGGGTCTTCTGCGGCTCCATGAGCGGGACGCAGAACACGCTGAAGGCCAGGAGGCCGGCCGCCGTCAGCGCCCAGAGTCCTCCAAAGAGTTTTCCCGGAGCCCGGACCTTCCAGACCGCAAGTACCAACCCGAGGAGCCCAACGATCGTCCAGGCACCGGCCAGGATTAGATCCGGCCCGTGGCGGACCGAGGCGGGCTCCCACCCGGATAGATACAGGTAGGCCACTGGGAGGCCCAGCGTGAAAAGCGCCGTAGTGCACACCTGAATCCAGATGAGCACCCTTTCCGCGGAACCCCCCGCGGGTGGACGCCGAATCATGAACGCGGCCGAACGGCCCACCAGAAGGGCGATGACAGGCAGCAGCGGCAACAGGTACATGCCCCTCTTGTAATGGGACACGGTGAGGATGGCCAGCCCTGTAAGGAGTACGGAAGCCAGGAAAGCGGGGCCCCATTCCGGGACACCCTGGACCTTGAACTCATGCTGAACCGAGCCTCTCTTCAGGAGCCTCCGCATCGGATTGACGAGGGGGAGGAACAGGGCGGGGGTCCATGGGAAGAAGCTCCAGGCAAGGCTCTGAAAATAGGCATAGATGGGCTGTTCGTGCGTGACGATGGAGTCGTCGCGGGGCACCAGGCTGCTGATGGAGAGGAAGCGCCCCAAGCTGTTGGCCAGCAGGGCCTCACGAAGGTACGGCCCGCCCCCGGCCCGCCAGAGGGCGAATACCCACACCAATATCACCAGAAGAAAAATGGTCGCGCCGATCAGGTGGCGCCTCGGATGGAAGAAAGACCACTCCCGCCGCCAGGCGGCGAAGGCTGCAACCCCCAGGACAAGGAATGCAGGACCCACGAAGCCCTTGCTCAAGAAGGTGAGGGTGCAGGCCGCCCAAAAGGCCGTCGGCGCCCAGGCCCGCGCGTCCTCCCCGAAAGCGTGTGAAGCGGCCCAGAGACCGAGGGAAAAAAAGAAGGCCAGCGCCGGATCCACGAGGCAGTAGTGGCCCGCGTAAAAAAACAGGAGCAGCGTGGGCAGGACGAGGGTGCCCAAGAGGGCCGCGGTGTTGCCCAGGAGGCGCCGCCCCAGGAAGAATGTGAAGATCAGTGTCCCCAGAGAGAACAGCGCGGACGGGAGTCTGGCGGCGAAGGGCGTGACGCCGAAGAGATCGTACGCGAGGGCCACGCCAGCGTAATGGAGCGGCGGCTTCTCGAGGAAGGGCTCGCCGTTGAGCCTGGGAACGGCGAAGTCAC
>JAKAJA010000294.1 GCA_021814085.1 Acidobacteriota bacterium
TTGGGTTCAGCGCCTGGGCTCCACACGAACGGGCGCCCATGCTTTGTTCTTCGTATCGGGAAGAGCTGTCATCTCCTTGGCCGGCCCATCATGGGGGGTGGCGTCGGCGGGGCGAGGGGAATGGGGTGGCCGAGTATTCCCTCCATCTCCACCACCATCTCCTGGAATTCCGCCCGAGCCGAAGCGGCGTCCGCCTCGTAGGTGTAAAGATTCGCAAGGGTGCTGATGACGTCGGTAAAGGTTCCGCGGCCCATGGAGTAGGCGGTGAGCTCGGCCGAGTGGGCCTCGGCCGCCTGGAGGAGGAGGCCCTGGGTGTAGATGACGTACATGCTCGCGTCGCGGGTGGCTCGCTGGTAGGCTTCGGAGAGGCGGTACCTGACCTGTGTGAGCGAGGATTGCACTTCCTCTGATGCGCCTTGCTGGCGGTAGAGCGCTTCCTCGAGGGCGGGTTTGTAGCGGTCCTTTCGATGGAAGAAGGGGAGCGTCATCCCAACCGAGGCGGTCAAATAATCTCCCCCCCCCATGGTCATGTCATCGTGGCGGTACCGGCCGCCCACCAGGAAGTCCGGCTTGAATGCCGCCCTGGCCGCCTCCGTCTTCGTTGCCGCGAGGCCGGCCTCGGCCTTGGCCACAAGGACATCAGGCGAGGTGTCCTCGATGCTGCTCTGGAGCTCAGCGAGCGACGGCAGCCGCGAAGGCTCCGGGGCTTCGATGCAGGCTATCTCCTTCTCGTCCACGGGGCGTGCCACCAGACTGGAAAGCCTCGCGAGGGCGATCTGCTGGCTCGATCGCAGAGTCAGCTGCTCTGCCTGCGCCTTTGTGAGGGACGTTTGGGCCATCAGGATGTCCGCCTGGTCCCCTCTTCCCGCGCTGTAGGTGGCGAGGGTGCTCTGGACGACAATCTGGAGGCTGTCCTGAGTCTTCTGGTTGATTTCAAGGAGCTTCAGGCCCAGGGCGTATTCGAACAAGGTGCTCAGGAGCTCACTCCTGATCTTCTGTTCCATCTGGGCAAGGCGGGCCTGCTCCGCCGCTACCATATCCGAGGCCGCCTGCTTCGAAAGGGCCCTTTTTCCTGGAAAGGGGAGAGTCTGGACGACCCCTACGGAGACGCTCTTTGTCATGGCGTCCTTCAGGGAAGGATGGGAGAGGGATATGTTCATGAATTCCAAGTCGGCGGCTGGGTCCGGAAGGGCGCCGGCCTGAGGAACCGACTGAAGGGCCGCTTGCACGCGAGAGCGCTGTGCCTTCAAGCTCGGGTTGTTCTGGAGCGCCTGCTGGACCAGCGATTCTTGCGCGGTCTGGGCGTGCGGGCGCCCGGCGGCCGCAAGAAGGCAGAGGATGGCCGAACCGATCACGCGTGCCAGTTGCAAGTGCCGATGGGCGTACACGAGCACCTCCTCAATCGGGCATAAATGCAGGAGCCATGCCATGGAGCCCTGGATCCCTCAGCGTGATTGCCAGAAGTCTTACGCCATCTCCAGGATCATAAGGATAACAGAGGGCATCGCGGCTTGCCCATGGGGGCCTCTCCCGAGAAGGGGTGGAGCGCTGCCGAATAGAGAGCGGACCCTTGGGATCGGGTCGCGAACGTGGATTATTCTCCAGTTGGCCTGTAGAATATTATCCATCGAGAGTGGCAATGTTCCTCCTGCGGCCTTCAGGCGCTGGCGCAGGGTTTGCTTGCCATGGGGTTGCCTGCGGGAGGCCCGTCATGCACCGTAACGGAATCCGAGCACTCATCGTCCTCGCCGTCGTGCTCTTTACGCTCTCCTTGCACTACATGATCCTTCCCATGCCCACGGCCTGGCACCAGATGCTTCACACCACGGACCTTCACCGGCGGCTGTGCTACATCCCCATCATCCTGGGCGCCCTGTGGTTTGGCCTCAAGGGCGGGCTCGTCACGGCGGCCGCCATCTCCACGGCAGTTCTTCCGTTGGCCTTGCGCTTTCAGGGGCCGCTGGCCTCCAACGCGGATTTCGTAGAAATCTTGTTCTATTTAGCGATCGGAACCCTGGCCGGAACGCTGGTGGACTCGAAAGACAGGGAGCGCGGCAAGAAGGAACGCCTCGAGCTGGACCTGGCCTCGGCCGAACGGATGGCGGCCCTGGGCCGGGCTTCGGCGGGTATCGCCCACGAGGTCCGGACGCCCCTCGGGTCCATCCAGGGAGCGGCCGAGATCCTCGCGGAGGACTACCCGCCAGGTCACGCTCACCGGCCCTTCTTCGATATCCTCGTGGAAGAATGCCGCCGTCTCGGCCGTGTCGTGGACGACTTCCTAGACCTGAGCCGGCCCATCTCACTGCATCGGGCGCCGACCCTGATCGGACCTTTGGTCGAGAACGCCGTGGGAGCAGTGAAGGGTCCCGCGGATCAGAAGGGGGTCAGAGTGCAATCCTCGGTGCAAGGGGCGGAAGGAACGCTTCCCCTTGACGCTCACCGCATGCACCAAGCCCTGGTGAACCTCCTCCGTAACGCCATTCAGGCCTCTCCAGCCGGCGGTGAAGTTTTCGTGGGTGTGCGCTCGGGGCCGGGGGGGGCGACCGTGTTCGAGGTCGCCGATGAGGGCCCCGGCCTCCCGGAGGACGACATGGAGCGAGTATTCGAGCCCTTCTTCACCCGCCGCAAGGACGGCACGGGCCTGGGCCTGCCCCTCGCGAGGCAAGTCGCGGCGGGACACGGAGGCTCGCTCGCGGCAGCCAACCGATCGGTTGGAGGTGCCGTCTTTACTCTCCGCATCCCCGTCGACATTGGAGGGAGCAAGCGGTGAAGCCCCTCATCCTCCTCGTGGACGACGATGCCAACCTCAGGCGCATCCTGTCCCATCATCTGCAGCAGGCGGGGTATGAGGCCGTGAGCGCGGAAAATGGCCGGGAAGGGCTCGAGGCGATGGCACGCCAGGCGGTGGACCTCCTCATCACGGACGTCCGCATGCCAGAGCTGGACGGCCTCGCCCTCATCCGAGAAACGCGGAATAGCAACCCGGACCTACCCGTCATCGTCATGACCGCCTACGGGACCATTCAGGACGCGGTAGAGGCCATGCGCCTCGGGGCTTTCGATTACCTCACCAAGCCCGTGGACCGCGAGACCCTCCTCAGATCGGTTCAGAAGGCGCTCCAGATGGGAGACCTGCGCCGGGAGAACAGCAGGCTTCGCGAGAATCTGGCCGAACAGCACCCACTGGAAGCCATGATCGGCGCCAGCCCTGCCCTGGAAGCCGCCAAAGAGATGATCCGGCGGGCCGGCCCCACGGAGGCCACCGTCTTGCTCGAGGGGGAGAGCGGCACGGGAAAGGAGGTGGCGGCGCGGGCCATCCACGCGCTCTCTCCGAGAGCCGGCGGGCCCTTCGTCCCGCTCAACTGTGCGGCCCTCTCTTCCGAACTTCTGGAAAGCGAGCTCTTCGGCCACGTGAAGGGAGCGTTCACGGGTGCCGTAATGGATCACCCGGGAAGGTTCCGGCAGGCCGCCGGTGGGACCCTCTTCCTCGATGAGATAGGCGACATGGAGCCCAGGCTTCAGGCTAAGATCCTCCGCGCCCTCCAAGAGCGCGTGGTCGATCCCGTGGGGAGCAAGGCTCCCGTCGCCGTGGACGTCCGTCTGGTGGCCGCGACCCACAGGGATCTCCGCGCCATGGTGCGGGAAGGGTCTTTTCGGGAAGACCTCTATTACCGCCTCGCCGTCCTGACCATCAGGGTTCCTCCGGTGAGGGAGCGCGGAGAAGATGCCCTCATCCTCCTGAAGCATTACTACAGGCGCTTCGGAGGAGGGGAGCTCGAACTGGACGAGGGTGCAAAAAAGGCGTTGTCTTCCCACCCCTGGCCGGGCAACATCCGCGAAATCA
>JAKAJA010000295.1 GCA_021814085.1 Acidobacteriota bacterium
GTCATCGATCGCGGCCTGGATGGTGGCCGGCGGCAGCGCCGGGTCCCAGTGGCCGCGCGAGAGCACGAGGTAGTCGTGCAGTCCGGGCGGCGGCGGTTCGGGTCGGGTCATGGCGGGCGTGGCGTGCATCTTCATGCCCTTCGGCACCATCTTGGGCGTGCTGACTATCCTCATGCTTACCAGAGAGACGGTCAGGGCACAGTTCGTCCCCCCGACCGCACAAGGGGAGCCGTGACCGGCCCCGGAAGGAGGCGACCCTCATGGCCATTCGAGTAGTGCGGCTGGGGAGCCCGCGAATACCCGGCGAGGGCCTGCGACTGGGGACCGTGCGCCGCCCTCCCCGGGGCGTTCCCAAAGCCGAGCACGCATCGCGCGATTTCTACGACGTGTGGCTCCCGGACCTCGCGCCGTCGGAGGCCCTGGTCAAGGAGGCCCTTCGCATCGCCGACGAGAAGGCATGGGCCGGATTCGAGAGGCGATACCGGGCCGAAATGAAGCGCCCAGAGGCCGCCCGCCTCCTCGTGCTCCTTGCGGCGCTCTCCCGCCAGACCAACCTCTCCGTGGGGTGCTACTGCGAGGACGAGGCGCGATGCCACCGGTCCGTCCTCAAGGCGTTGCTGTTGGAACACGGCGCGGATCTCGCCTGAGAAGGATGTCCATGGGCATATCCATCGACCACCTGTTCGGCCATCCCGAACACCTCGGGTTGGTGGCCCGCTGGATCTACAACGAGTTCTGGGCCGGCAAGGCCGGATACAGCGTGGAGACCTTCGAGGACCTCCTGCGGCAGGCCAACGAACCGGACCATATTCCCCTATCCCTCGTGGCGTACGTGGACGGCCAGCCCGCGGGCACGGTCAACCTCATCCAGTGCGACAGCCAGAGGCGGCCGAACCTTTTCCCGTGGCTGGCGGCCCTCGTGGTGGTGCCGGTGCACCGGCGGAAGGGGGTGGGGAGCCTTCTCGTGCGGCGACTCGTGAGTGAGGCCGAAAGGTTGGGCTTCGAGGAGCTCTTTCTGGGCACGGATATCCCTTCCTACTACGCGGCCTTCGGGGCAAACATCCACGAGCGGTTCGAGGACAACCTCTGCATCATGCGCATCCCGCTGAGGGCGCCATGAAGGGCAAATGCCAGCTGGGGGTCACCCCCCACATTCGCAACTCAGAGAATGACACGGGTGAGAGCCCTCGCCTGCACCCGGTCCGACTCCGGAAAATTCTCGAGAGCGACCTCCCGATTCTTTTCGAGCACCAGCAGGAGCCCGAGGGCAACCGGCTGGCCGTGTTCCCCGCCAGGGGGCGTGCCGCGTTCATGGCGCACTGGCACAAGATCATGGCGGATCGCAAGGTCATGGTCAGGACGATTTTGTATCAAGGCCAGGTGGCCGGATACGTCATGAGATTCCCGTGGCACGGAAAGCAGGAGGTCGGCTACTGGATTGGGAAAGCCTTCTGGGGCCAGGGTGTCGCCACCGGGGCTCTGTCCCAGTTCTTGCGGCATTGCAAGACCCGTCCCCTCCATGCGGGTGTTGCGAATCAGAACCTCGCTTCGAGGCGGGTGCTAGAGAAATGCGGGTTTCGGACGATTGGAGAAGAACCGGAAGAAACCGTGTACAGACTCGAATAGGCGGCTGTTCGATTTTGCCAACGATCACTTCGACCCGTATTGGGGAGAATGGCCGATGTCCGATGGACAAGGTGATGTCGCCCGGATTATTGCGCCGCCGCCCCTCCTCTTCTTCGCCTATCTCGGCGCGGCGTGGGGCGCGGACACGCTGTATTCATGGAACGTGGAATGGGCTCCCGTGCTTCCGAGGATCGTCGCGGGCTTCCTGCTGTCCGCCTTCGCCGCGAGCTTGGGGGCGTGGGCCATATGGGTGATGGCGAAAGCCAAAACCCCCGTAGAGCCCTGGCACCCCACGGAGCGGATCGTCAAGCGCGGTCCCTTCGGCCTGACGCGCAACCCCCTGTACCTGGTACTGACCACGATGCTCTTGGTCATGGCCCTTGTCGTGAACTGGGGGTGGTTCTACCTCTCCGTGCCATTTCTCTTTGCGACGCTGCACTTCGGCGTCGTCATGAGGGAGGAGCGATATCTCGAAGGCAAGTTCGGCGATGAGTACTCCAGCCCTAAGAAGCGCGTGAGGCGGTGGTTCTGAGCAGGGTGCGGGATCCGACTGCCTGGCCGTCGCCCAACCGGTCCATCAAGGAGGCTGTGATGAGAGACGTACTATGGCTCCTCGCGCTGGGTACCTTGCTTCTGATGTCCACTGCGCCGCCCATGGCCTCCGGCCAGAGCATCGTCGGGACCTGGCGACTGGTATCCATGACCTACGTGGACAAGTCCACGGGGAAGGAAACGGACCTTTGGGGCAAGGGTCCCATAGGCTTCCTGACCTACACGCCCGGGGGAAGGATGAGCGCGGTCATTTCGGCCGCCTCCCGGCACATCTCCAAGGAGAGCGCGGATCAGGCCTCCGTCGAGGAGCAGGCGACGCTCTTTCGCACCAGCTTCGCCTATGCCGGCACCTACAGCCTGACCTCCGCGGGTGCCATCCATCACGTGGAAGTGGCCTCTGACCCCACCTGGGTGGGCAAGGATCAGACCCGATTCGTCCGTTTCGAGGGGAAGAGGCTCATCGTTACCGGCCCACCTTTTCAACCCGTGAGCGCGCCCAACCCGCAAGTGCTCACGCTCGTCTGGGAGAGAGTTGAATAGGGGCGCGGGCCTGGCCCGATGGTGGAAGCGGCCGCCTGGCGCCAAAGGAGGAAGATCGATGCTCCACGGAATCGTTTCGTCACTGCTCTATCAGACGCCTTTCATCCTCATCCAGGCCACGGGCCTGGCGCTTGCCGTCCTCAGGTGGCGAAAGCATCCCCAGCTGTCCTTGCTCCTCGTCCTCGGCCTGGGCCTGGCCCTGTTTCGCACGGGGCTGTTCGAGGTGGTGCTCCCCATCGTCGCCCAGGTCACAGGCCACTGGTCCCTGACGACTCTGGGCAACAGGGGCCTCCGCATTCTGGCGACCCTCATGAGCGCCTGCTCCTATGGCATTGTCGTCCTGGCGGCGTTCTACGGTTTCCGGGAGGCGAGCAGGCCCGCCAGCTGATTGCGGCTTGGGGGTGTGGTAACGTTGAGGCGCCTTCTCGAAAGGCGGACGCGGGAGAAAATGTGACAGCATTTGACGCGCACTTGAAAGGCCTCGTCACCACATGCGCGTGCGACCTGGTGTTTGGCCTGATCGCCATTCCCCTGGTCCTGCGCAAGATACCGAGAAACGGGGCCTACGGGTTCCGGACTCCGATGAACCTTATCAATCGAGTGGCCGCTGCGGCTCTGGCATTGGGCACCCTGGGCCTCGCGGCAGGTTACGGGACCGCCGTTCTGGCGCAGGATGCGACGATCAAAAGTGTGGCGTTCAAATGCACGGGGACCCGAAACAACCCGGGGCGTGTGATCAAAGACCCGGACGACATGAAGCCCCCCAAGATCCTTTCCAAGGGTGACCCGGCCAAGCTCTATCAGGTGATCGGCGAGAAGGCGTTAAGCAGGCTGCTCCGTGCCTACGGCCAGCGTTTCCGGTGGCGGACTGCCACACCCCGGACGATCTGGCGCATTGGACTTTCGGTTGTCCGCGCCGCCCAAGTTTCGCCCGATCCTCGTCCGCCGCCAGCGCCGTCTCTCGACGCCCGAATTGCCAGTGTCATCCGTGCGCTGAACACGCCGCCGAGGGCCATCTGCGGGAAGACGAAGACGGGCATGAACTGGACCGCCTGGAACTCCGTACGGGCGAAGGCGCTCGCGAGGAGACCCAGGGCCGTACCCATGAGCGCGTTGAGCA
>JAKAJA010000296.1 GCA_021814085.1 Acidobacteriota bacterium
TCCGGCTGGTGTCGTACCCCCCGGGAACAGGCATGTCGTCGGAGCGGGTCGATCCACCGAACACGACGTTGACCGCCCCGTCCAGCGTGAGTGCGCGGCAGTAGTCGTCACCCGACCCTCCCACGAAAGTCCCCCAGAGGAGCTGGCTTCCCGTCGAAGAGATCTTGGCCAGGTAGTGGTCCCAGCCCCCGTTCTGGGAGGTGTCATACCCCCCGGGGGTGGGGATGTCGGTGGACCGGGAAGCACCCCCGACGACCACGTTGCCCGAGGCATCCGCGGCGATGGCGAAGACCTGGTCGTCGTTCGCGCCGCCGAGGTAAGTCCCCCAGAGAAGCTGAGAGCCGTTGGGCGAGAGCTTGCCGACCCACATGTCCCACAGGCCGTGAAAGGTCTGGCTGTACCCGCCGGGCGTGGGCATGGCAGAGGAGTTGGTGGAGCTCCCCACGACCACGTTCCCGGAAGAATCGAGGGCGAGGGACACCCCGCGGTCGGCCATGAGGCCTTCCTGCCCCGCCCCGCCGATGTAGGTGCCCCAGAGGAGGCTGGCGCCGTTGGACGAGAGCTTGCCGACGTACAGGTCCGTGGGGCCGCCGTTGTAAGTAGTGTCGTACCCTCCGGGGACGGGCATATCGGAGGAGGAGGTGGGACCGGCGATCACCACGTTGCCCGCGCCGTCAAGGACGAGGGAGTGGCATTCCTCATGCACGGAGCCGTCCACGAAGGTTCCCCAGAGGAGGCTGGAGCCCGAGGAGGAGACCTTGGCCACGTAAATGGCTTTGCCGGTGCGGGTCTGCTGGTAGCCTCCCGGTGTGGGGATGTCGCTCGAATAGGTGCCCCCGCCCACCACGGGGTTCCCGTCGGCATCGATGGCGAGGGCCCATCCGTAGTCCCAGCTCGAACCGCCCAGATAGGTTCCCCAGAGGAGCTGGCTTCCCGTGGGAGAGAGCTTGGCCAGATAGATGTCGGTTTGGAGATTGAACGTCTGGTCGAAGCCGTTCGGCGTGGGGATGTTGGTCGATTCGGTGTGGCCTGCGAGATAGACGTTGCCCGCCAAATCCAAGGCCACCGCCATGCCGTCGTCCCCGGATGTGCCCCCTAGGTATGTGCCCCAGATGAGGCTCTGGGACTCGGGAGCGATCGGGTCCGGTGATAAGCCCGCCGCTCCGTTTCCGCTGGACGGGGGAAGCCGGCTCGGGGGAGAGAGCGCGATGAGCCCGCGGCCCGTCTCCAGCAGGAGGTCCTGCCCTTCCCACCGGTAGGGCAACCCCGATTCAAGGACGAGTTTCGGGGGGAGATCCCGCTCCGATCCACCCTCGACCCACCATCCGCCGCGCCCGTTTCCTGCCGCGGCCAGGACCACCGAAGCACCGGGAGTGATTCCCCCGAGGCGGACCTTGCCGAAGGTTGGAATATCGCGGTGCCATGCCGCAGGGTCCCGTCCCCGAAAGATGTTCAGGACGGCCGAGGTCTGCTCCTCCGCCTCCACCTTCCCCAAGCGCCCTCCCCCAAACCGGAGGTACACATTGGATGCCTTGACCGCCGGGGGCTCGGTGGGCAATGGCTCGATGATCTGAAAAACGAGGTCCGATTCGCGAACGTACAACCTGCCCCACGGCGCATCGGCGTAGTAAAGGACGTCCGGCCCGCACTGCCCCACGTTCTTTACGAAGGCCGAGAGGCCCGCCAGGGCGGGAACCTGGTCGGTGCTTTCGCTCGGCGAAGAGGCGGCGGCCGATTCGGCCGCATGAAGAGGGCAAAGCCAAAAGGACAAGACGACAAAAACGAAAATAGCAGATTTCCCCACGGCGACCATGGTCCCCCTCCTCGGGCAAGTCATAGCCCGCGAAACGCCCAGAACCTCAAACTCCCCCAGTGCCGTGACAACACTCGGGCCGAAATCGTTCATTCGGGTTCTGACCAGAATATAGGTCCCGAGTGTGAACCCTGCCAATTATCAGTCGCGTAAGGTGTATCCTCTCGCTCGGTTCCCCATCCTGCGCTAATATGGCAAGGGGAGGACCTTCCATGAGCAACCTGCGCCTTCTGCTCCTAAGCAACTCCACCATGGCCGGAGAACAATGGCTGGGTTGGCCCGAACCGCACATCGTGGACTTCCTCGACACGGCAGTCACTTCCGTGTTTTTCATCCCTTTCGCGGGTGTTCGCCTGAGCTGGGACGACTATGCGCGGCAGGCGAGGGAGCGCTTCGGGGAGATGGGATACGGGCTTGTGTCCGCGCACGAGGCGACGGACCCATTGGCCGCCCTGGAGTCGGCGGGCGCCGTGGTCATCGGCGGGGGAAACACCTACCACCTGCTGAACGAGCTCTATGCCAGGGGGCTCCTCCTCGCCATCCGGAAGCGCGTCTTGGAGGGGCTGCCCTACGTGGGGTGGAGCGCGGGTTCCAACGTCGCCTGCCCCACCATCATGACCACCAACGACATGCCCGTCGTGGAGCCTCCCAGCTTTAAGGCCCTCGGGCTGCTGCCCGTGCAGATCAACCCCCATTTCACGGACGCCCAGCCCCCGGGGCTCGCCGGAGAAACGAGAACGGACCGCCTCATGGAATTCATCGAGGTGAACCCGCAGGTCACCGTGGTGGGCCTGCCCGAGGGGGATCTCCTCCACCTGGAGGGGTACGATCTCCAGCTCGCGGGCTCTCACCCGGCGCGCATTTTCAAAAAGGGCAAGGAGCCCTGGGACGTCCAACCCGGAGACCCCCTGGAGTTCCTGCTCTCATAGGGAGATTCAAGATGAAAGCGCCCGCCAGCGCATGCGCTGACGGGCGTTCTTGATGCCGGGGCGGGGCCGGGAGCCCCACATTGACATCTCGGCTGATGGAACCGCGTCTCCAATCTCCGCCCTCATCGGGCGCTCGTCTCGCCCAGGATCCCTCGCGCGATCTCTCCCCTGAGACCCATTCTCAATTGTGAGGGTATTCGCCTCTACAAGTCTCACTATTGAGGCATTCCTGCGCTGTACCATCTCCACGAGCATGACGCAACTAACGGATACAAATAGGGATTCTCGCGCCAGAGCTGCCATGTCCATCGTGGCACGCACCATGCATATTCAGCTCCTTCGGGTTGAATCAGGGGCGCCACTGGGTCGACAGGCCGCCCCGGGTGAGCGAAGGGGGGAGCCATGAGCCACTATCTTGCACCGGCCGGAGAAGGGCCCGACGCATGCGAACGCGCCTGACGTCGTTCCCCTCTCGCCCTCACCGACGGCATGATGCCGCACCCGGAGGGCCAGGACTTCCGCAATGAAGTTCGGGGCCAGCTGATATATTTCTGATAGGAGGGAACCGTATGGACGTCCGCCACGCAAGCCGCGGATCCCTTTACGCAGTGCTGACCGTCCTGGTCCTGGGAGGTTACCCATTCACTCGGGCGCAAAATTCTTCCGTCTCGGACGCCGATCTCGCCAAGGAACTGCAGAACCCGGTCCACGGATGGATCTACGGGGTTGGCCCGGTGTTGAGGCTGCCCACCGCCACGCGGCGAGACCTGGGCCAGGGTGTGTGGGGCGCGGGGCCGACCGGCGTGGCCCTTTACCAGGGCGAGGCCTGGACCTTCGGCATGCTGGCGAACCACGTGTGGTCTTTCGCCGGCCGGCAGGGGGCGAGCGTCAACGCCACCTATCTCCAGCCGTTCGTTTCCTACACCACGGCGTCCTCCTCGTCCTTTGGGCTGGGGTCCGAATCGGGCAATGACTGGAGGACCCGCCGCTGGATCGTGCCCCTCGACGTCAGTTATTCCAAGCTCGTGCGGATCGGCGCGTCGCCGGTCAATTTCTCGTTCGCGTTGCGGAAGTACTTGGAACGCCCCGCGGGCG
>JAKAJA010000297.1:0-2021 GCA_021814085.1 Acidobacteriota bacterium
TTGGGGGCGGGGGGGGGGGGAGTAACAGGGCACGCGGTGAGGGCGAGCCCGCCGAAGCCATTGTGCGAAGGCGGGCGAGGCCGAGAAGAGCCTGCCCCGCGGACTGCATCGAAGGGCTTGAGCGCGGGGGCGGCAACCACCGCGCGAAGGGCTCCAACACCGCCCGAAGCCGAACCCCCGGCCAGAGACCCGCAACGGCAAGCCCCCTTCTTCGCCCGGCCAAGTTCCCGAGCGAAGCGAAGGGCGAGGACATAATGCCGTTATGTCAACCCGAAGGGCGTGCGGCGGTGGGCCGGGCGGGACACGTCTGATAAGTGGCCACTTATCAGAAGCGAGAACCGCAAGGCGCGTGACAGGAAGGAGGTCCGAGGAGGTGCCTCCTGGCCACGCGCCTTGCCGAGCGACGTGGACCGCAAGCCCTGGTTTTCCGCCCCATTACGAAGCGAGGCGCGCCAGGCGCCGCGAGATGCGGGGGTTACGAAGAACGAGGGAGGGTTGGCGTACCAGAACGGTACTCCGCCCGACCGAGTTCGAGAAAGCCGCGCAGGTCGCCGTGCATCGCGCGCCGCAGCCGGAAGGGGGCGGGAAGCCAGGGCGATAGAGGCCCCCGCCGCAGCTTGGCCGGGGCGAAGAAGTTATCCCCAGCGGCAACCCCAGGGGGAAGGCTTGGGGCGGGAGCGTCCTCACCAAGTCGCAAACATCATAGACCTGGCACCGTTCTCTACCACGAATTCGGCTAATTCCCCGTCACAGCCCAAGCCGTTTCTTCTCAGCACTCATCTGGAGAAGCCTGACGCACTCCATTCTATAGGCGTCGCTGGGGGTTGCCTGAGCACCCTTGGAGTAAGCAGGAACCTTCACGCCGTCTGCCATAATCCAGCCGTCTCCCTCTTCGGCCGCTAATGGCTTGCCTGCAAGATACGCATAGAAGCCAAAGTTAAATCCCAGTGAGTCCGCACCTCGGCTTGAGGGAGGGAGAGCTAGAACGAGTTGCTTAATTCTCTCATAACCTTCCATTGCTTCGTCATAATGACAGGAAAGGAAGGCAGATAGTGTAAAGGCGCTTAGACACCCGGTTTCAAGGCCATCTCCAATGATTGTCTTTTTCACAGGACTTAGTGCTTCATAGTCCTTCTGACCGAACCCACGGTCCAAGCGCATAGGCTCCTTTGACGGCTTTTCCGCACCCACTTCAAGGTTGCAGGTAAGAGCCGAGCTGGCCAGTTCCTTTTCTGTGCTATCAGCAACTTGGGCTAGAAACTCACTGCCGTTGCGCCTCATCTCCGCAGGAGTGAATAACATGGGAAAAATAAGGGCATACTGATTTGAAGGGACATCCGTAGATCGCATAGCTCTTAGGGCTCTGACCGAGGCAACCTGTCTTCCGGCCAGCCGTTCAAATAGCATGCTCCAAAAAGGGCTGCTTTGCTTGATTTTTATTGCGATCGCGTGCGCCCCCTCCCGGTCCCGGTAGTTGAAGCAATTCGACCAAAGCTGAGCATAGTCATCAGCTGCCATAGTTCGTAGTGGTTTACCGTCGGCTACGCACTTATGAAACGTGCGATAGGAGGCGGGGCACCGATCCAATCCAGGCAGGAGCCCCTGTTGGCATTCTTCTGCAGCGACGGCGCCCCCAAATAGGAGGAGTAGGGAGAAGAAGATGGGCTTAATCATTGTGGAATCCCTCCGTACCACGGGCCAATATATATTGTTGATTGCGGAATCGGTCCGCCTAAGGGGGGTTCAGGTCCTAAAGCGGGAAATAGCTTGTACGGATTCTTTCCAAGCGGCGGCCAAGAACCCCTGAAAATGAATGGAGAGTCATTGGTAGGGGGAAACCACCCTTCTTGTGACCCCCTCTGAAGGTGACCATTTGGGTCTCGAAATAGCAGCTCAATTCCCGTCAGTGCATACGTAAATACCGGGAAAAAGCCCGCTGACGGTCCTTTGCCGAAAGAGGGGATGACGACCCTATTGGTTCTCTCTGTCTTGAGTTGAGAATATTGCCCTAGGTGGGCGAC
>JAKAJA010000297.1:2031-3819 GCA_021814085.1 Acidobacteriota bacterium
CATTGAGCCGCCACTTCCTTAGGGATATGTTTCAACTCAAATGATGGATCAAATTTAAAGCTATAATCCTTTCCCATGGCAGTGATGGGTGCACCGGAGGTTGAGGTGCTCTTGGGTGGGTCTATGCCAAGGTCTTTGAAAAGCGCAGGTAACCGCCCCGCCGAATCCCCCATGACCGTACCGTCATATTCATGTGAAAACATCAGGGCAATCCCTGCGTCTTGACCTCCATCCCACTCAGCCCCGGTCGAATTTGCCGCGCTGAAGATGTTCGAATCACCGGCTCCGCCTGCATAATGCCCCGTCGGGTCATTGAGGTTTACAGGATTATTGTTGACGTAGGCATACAGATTCCAGCTTTGGGGGTTCATGGGGTTTTGGTCCACCCCATTATCAGGCCGCATGAACCGTCCCAAATTGCTTCCATAGTATCGTGCGTGCATGTAGTCCATGGTGGCGTTGCTGGAAGCGTTCAGGACATCGCGCTCGTGGCCGGTGTATCGGTGGGTGTTGAGGCTGGCCTGGAGGGGGACGATCTCCACGCCGAAGGGCTCGTAATCGTGCAGGCTCCTGGCGGTCTCCGTGCCGCTGGTGTTAACGGTTACGGTGGCCCGGACGGTGCCCAAATGATCGGTGCCGTAGTAGCTCGTGGTCGTCACGCCCGACACCGTCTGCCGCATCATGGCCGTCAGCGCTCCCGCACCAATGTACACCTTCTCGCCCAGCGGCGTGAGGGTCGTGCCGCTGTTGTCGTAGACCTGCGGGAAGGTCTGTAGGCTCTCCCCCGTGCCCCCGCCGCCCCGTGTTACGGTGGACAGCCGGTTGGTGGGGCCTAGTACGGGATCGGTCCCGACCTGGGCGCTGAAGGCCAGCGCGCTGATATAGGCGTCCGCCGCGGCCTGGACTGCGCCGGTCGCCAGAATGTACGCTTTGAGGTCGGCGTAGCCGCCGGGAACGGCTTCCGAGCGTGAGGTAAGGTTTCCGAAGCCGTCGTAGCCGTAGCTGTAAGTGTGCCCGTAGGTGGACTGGTGGACGAAGGCCCCCGTCAGCCGGCACAGCGCGTCATAAGTAAAGGTGTCGGGCGCAGGCGTAACCGGCGGGACGCAGGTCATCATGTTGCCGACGGAGATGATGTTGCCCAGGCCGTCGTAAACGTAGGGTGTGCTCGCATTCACGTAGGAGCCGTTTCTCCAGATAGGCGAGAGATTTCGCTCGAACTGGTAGCCGCTCGGCCGGCAGCAACATGGTGGACGGCGCGGACCCCATGCGCGACGAGGACAGGCCGCTCATGCTCGCGCGGTTCTCCGCCTTGCGGCCGGAGGCTTCATCTTCTTCAACCCGGCGCAGAAGGACCGTTCGGGCCTGCTCGCCGAGTTAACGGGCGAACACTACACCGTGCACCAACCGAGGCACACTCTCTTGACCGACCCGGCGAGGGCCGGGGTCAGGCCTTGGGTTATCCAATCCATTGCCGGACACAAGACGTTGGCCCAGACTCTGAGTTACATTAAGCGCACGGCCCTGGGGCAAACGCGACAGGCCACCAAGGTCATCCCCTTCAGATTTCCCCAGGTGACGTACAAACCTGGGGAAGACGAAGGTCGGTGCTACGCTACTGATGCGGAGGAGGGCTAACCCGATGATCATGCTGGATAAATAGGGGACGTAAATCCCTCGGCCGAAAGACCGTCCGGGTTCGATCCCCGGCTCTGGCACCACAACGATCGAGCGGGAGAGAGCAGGACAAGCGGGCAGGGTTGTGAACGACGGCTTATCGGGGTCTGCGCC
>JAKAJA010000298.1 GCA_021814085.1 Acidobacteriota bacterium
CAGTCGGAGCCGTGCCGCGGCAACCCTTTGGGCGCAAGGGATTGGGGGCCATCTGCTTTGTTGCGGCTCGTCCACGATGGCACCGCATCGCCCTCCTCGCCGCGCCTCGCATATGGCGCCCCAAGCCTCTTGCGCGCGACCCATGCGAGTTTTTCAGCAGCCTGCTAGAACGCCTGCCGAGGCTCCGCCGCTCTCCGGTGGTGACTTGTCCGGAAGGGGGATATACTGGAGCCTTAGAAGGAGTTATCCCATGCTACAAGAGCGCCCGCCGCTGGCCCTGACCTTCGACGACGTCTCCCTGGTCCCCGCCCATTCGGTAGTCCATCCACAGCAGGTGGACACCACGACCATCCTGACGAGCCAGATTCACCTCAACATACCCCTCCTTTCGGCCGCCATGGACACCGTGACCGAGGCGAACCTGGCCGTCGCCATGGCCCGCCACGGAGGTATAGGTATCATCCACAAGAACATGGGGTTAGAGAGGCAGGCCGAGGAGGTGGACCGGGTCAAGCGGTCTGAGGCTGGGATGATAACCAACCCCATCACCATCTCGCCGGACCGCAAGGTGAGTGACGCCCTCGACATGATGACGAAATTCAGGATATCGGGGGTCCCCGTGACGGACCCCGAGGGCCGCCTCCTGGGCATTCTGACCAACCGGGATCTCCGTTTTGAGGACCGGACGGACCTGCCCGTCAGCGAGCTCATGACCAAGGAGAACCTGAAGACCGTCCCCGTGGGCACGACCCTCGAAGAGGCCAAGGCGCTCCTCCAGCGGTACAAGATCGAAAAGCTCCTCGTGGTGGACGACCATTACCACCTGAAAGGTCTCATAACGGTCAAGGATATCCAGAAGAAGATCAAGTTCCCAAACGCTTGTAAAGACAGCATGGGGCGCCTCAGGGTGGGAGCCGCCGTGGGTGTTGGAACGGACCTGCTGGAGCGGGCCAGGGCCCTCGTGGATGCCCACGTGGACGTCCTCGTCCTGGATTCCTCCCACGGCCATTCCAAGGGGGTTTTGGACGCGGCCGAAACCCTCAAGGCCGCCTTTCCTGACGTGCAGATGATCGTGGGCAACGTGGCTACCGCCGAGGCCACGGCTGGTCTCATCGAGCGGGGCGCGGACGCCGTCAAGGTTGGCATCGGGCCGGGGTCCATCTGCACGACCCGGATCGTGACAGGGGCGGGGGTGCCTCAGGTGACGGCCATCGCCGAGTGCTCAAAGGTTGCGGACAAGAAGGGTATTCCTATCATCGCCGACGGCGGCATCCGGTTCTCGGGAGAGGTGGTCAAGGCCATCGCGGCCGGGGCCCAGTCGGTCATGATCGGAAGCCTGTTTGCCGGGACGCAGGAGGCGCCGGGCGAGACCATCCTCTACCAGGGCAGGACGTTCAAGGCGTACCGCGGCATGGGGTCCCTGGGGGCCATGAAGGCGGGCTCCGCGGACCGGTACTTCCAGGAGGGTGAGGCACCATTGAGCAAGCTCGTCCCCGAGGGCATCGAGGGGATGGTCCCCTTCAAGGGCAACCTCGAGAACGTGGTCACCCAGCTCGTGGGGGGCCTGCGCTCGGGCATGGGACTGACGGGTTGCGCGAGCATCCGGGAACTGCGGGAGAAGGCCCAGTTCGTGAGGGTTACAGCCGCGGGCCTCAAGGAGAGCCACGCCCACGACGTCATGATCACCAAGGAAGCGCCCAACTACATGAAGGAAGAGTTTTGATGGCGAATGTCGAATGGCGAATGGTTAATGTGAAAAGATGAGGTAGTTACCGATTCTCCGTCTCGCATTCAACATTCCACATTCCACATTCCACATTCAGATTGGGGTTCTGCCATGATCCTC
Organism: Acidobacteriota bacterium; assembly: GCA_021814085.1. GTDB lineage: Bacteria > Acidobacteriota > UBA4820 > UBA4820 > DSQY01 > JAKAJA01. The sequence goes on from JAKAJA010000298.1 coordinate 1,847, forward strand.
GAAGAGCACAAACAGGAATACAAAGCCCTGCGGACCAAGGCCCTCGATTTGCGGAGCTGTCTTTGACGAAGCGGGAGTGAAGTCCCGTCTCGAAGAAGTGAACCGCGCCGCCTCCGCCCCCGATTTTTGGAATGATCCCCAAAAGGCCGCCGCCGCCCTGAAGGAGCAACGCGCCCTCCAGGTCCGGATCGGGGATTTGACCCGCCTGGACCGGTTCATCGGCGACCTCGATACCCTCCTGGAATTCGAAGGGGAGGAGATCGACGCCGATTTTTCCAAGACCCTGGAGGAGTTCCGCCCCTTCGTCTCGGACATCGAGATCAAGGCCCTCTTGTCCGGGGAGCTCGACCTCAACAACGCCATCGTCACCATACATCCCGGCGCGGGCGGCACGGAGAGCCAGGACTGGGCGGAAATGCTCTACCGGATGTACACGCGCTGGGCGGAGCGGCGCGGGTATGGGGTGGAACTCATGGACTGGCAGGACGGGGACACGGCGGGCATCAAGTCCGTGACGTTCCTCGTGAAGGGCGACTATGCCTACGGACACCTCAAGACCGAGAGCGGCGTCCACCGGCTCGTCCGGATTTCCCCCTTCGATGCCGCGGCCCGCAGGCACACCTCCTTCACGTCCGTCTACGTCTCCCCCGAAATCAACGAGGACATCGAGATCGAAATAGCGGACAAGGACGTTCGCGTGGACATTTACCGTTCCGGGGGCAAAGGGGGCCAGAACGTCAACAAGGTTTCCACGGCGGTGCGCATCACGCACTTCCCCTCGGGCATCGTGGTGACCTGCCAGAACGAGCGGAGCCAGCTGCAGAACCGGGAAACCGCCTGGAAGATCCTCAAGTCCCGCCTCTACCAGCTCGAGCTCGAGAACAGGGCCAAGGAACGTAAGGTCGTGGAAGACTCTAAAAAAGAGATCGCCTGGGGCAGCCAGATCCGGTCCTACGTGCTCCACCCCTACCGCCTCGTGAAGGACCACCGCACGGACACGGAGGCGGGCAACGCCGACGCGGTCCTGGACGGACTTATCGATCCGTTTATCAAAGCGGCCCTCGTGGCGCGCGTCAGCTCATAAGGGGCGCACGTGAACGCGCATCCCACCTCACGTTCCAGCATCCTGGGATACTACATTCAGTACAAAGGCGTGGCCTGGGGACTCATTGGGTTCGTCGTCTGGTGGGCGGCCCTGGGCGCCCCCGAGCCTTGGGCGTCATCTGGCCTCCGCCTCTTCGCTTACTATCTCCTCGTATTCGCCATCCCCGGGGTGCTCATGTGGACCATGGGCGTGTTGGTGAAGTACAGGCACCCGCTGGGCTGGTATGGGTCCGTTGTGTATCTCGTCGGCGTTATCATCTTTAAAGTCGGGGGAGGTGTGGCCGACCTTCCCGTGGAAGCCTGGCGCTGGGTGTCCCAGACCGTCCCGCCCGAATACCTCACGGGGCTCAAGATCTTCGGGTTCCTGGCCGTGGTGGTTCTGGCGACGGATGTGGCGGCCCTCCTCGCCTTCCTGTCACCCAAGGGGCGGGACTGCTTCAGCGTGGGGAAGAAGAACCCCGACGCCAGGGGCTGATACCAACCCAGGTCCTCAATGTCCGGGTCAGTGAGCCACGATACGGGCTCTGCCGAGGCGCTTGGCCTCGTAGAGGGCCTGGTCCGCAACCTTGAGGACGGCATCGAGCTTGTCTTCGACGCCCCTTTTGGTGGCGATACCCCCGCTGATGGTGACGGTTGTGCCGTTGAGGCAGGGCAGCTGCATGGCCTGGATCCCCGTTTCGAGCCGGTTGCCGATAGCCAGCGCCGCCTGCGTGTCGGTCTGGGGCAGGAGGAGCGTGAACTCGTCCCCGCCGTAACGGCCGATCACGTCGTATTCTCTGAGGGAGTTGCGGGCGAAGTCGCAGAGCGCCACGAGGACCTCGTCTCCTACCTG
>JAKAJA010000299.1 GCA_021814085.1 Acidobacteriota bacterium
GTATGATCTAGTCATATAACTAGACACAACCCCCCGCCAATGTCAAGGCAAATCAACACCCCACAGCACCACCTATCACCAATGTCTAGTTAAAGGCCAAACTCGAGGCAAGGGGCTTTCAGCCCCTTGTTCGTTTTTGGAGTGCGGAGACGTGTCCCCGTCAGTGGTTGCATTCAGTCCATGCCGTGTTCAGAGATGTAGCGCAGGTGCCTCGCCCCTCGGCGATGAGAAGAGACTGGAATCAGAACAACAACTGGATTAAGTTATCAACCGGCGTGGATGAAGGCCTGGGTGCCGGTGAGGTGTTCCAGATCAGCCTTCGGTAGTTCGCGATCGGAGATCGCGGCCACGCGGTCACTCGCTCCTCACACAGGGCACCCGGCGCTGCAGCCCGAGGGTGTTCGCGAACAAGCCCGGCGTGGCTCGGATCGGTGACAAGCCCGAGTAAAGGGTGGTGATCTTCAAGGGATGCCTCATGGTGTTCGTCCTCAAAAGGCAGCAGAACCTCTCAATGAGAAGTGACGATTCTACGCGAATTGAACGAACAATCCTGTTCGTTTGCCAATTTAACTCGGCGCGAAGTCAGCTTGCCGAAGCACTGGCCAAGTCAATGGCCCCCGCGGGTGTCCGCATCCTGAGTGCTGGATTGACCGCAAGCGTTGTGAACACCGAAGTCCTTCGCGCACTCGCGGAGGTCGGGATCGACGCGTCCGCACAACGGTCGAAAGCTATCCAGGAGCTGGCGTGCGAGCCAGTGGATGATGTCATCGTGCTGTGCGAAGAGGTATGCCCCCCGGTCTCGCGTCTCTTTCCGAGAGCCGCCGTGCACCTGTGGCCTTTTCCGGACCCCATCGCGATGAAGGACGAGCATGCGGTGGGTACGGCGGTTCGCCGAGTTCGGGACGACCTGGCGGAGCGGCTCAAGGAATTCCTTAGCGGGAGAGTCCGATGCCGCTGAGGTCGCCTGCCAAGACTTCGAGCTCCCTGCGCATCGCAGTCCTGATCGCAGGGCTGTGCGGCGCCGCCATCGGTCTCATGGCATGGTATCAAGTGAATCGCGAACGCCAAGCAGATCTGGAGGACCTGAATCGTCGAGCAAGTGTTCTTGTGCACCGACTCTCTCCATCGGTTCTCGATGCGTTGAAGCGGCCTGACAGGGAAATCCAGGGCGAATTGGCTCCGAGACTCGAAGGGTACAGACACCTGATAGGGTTCGCGATCTATCGGCCTGATGGTCGGTTGGTGGCGTCAACGAAGACGGTCCCCGAGTTCGATCAAGCGCTCAGGGGGCCAGTCACAAGGGTCCTTCGAGGCGAGGTCGGAGTCGTCGAAATGATTGGCTGGGAGGGCGTCCACTTACACATCCTTGCACGGCACTTGCAGGACGAAGATGGCTCAGTAAAGGGGGTCCTGGCGGTCTTGCACGATGCTTCCTACCTCGATGAACGGATCAATGGAAGGCTGGCCCGTTCAGCGTTCTCGGTGCTGATGGTTACGCTCCTCGTGCTGACTGGGGTCATGACCCTGACCTGGACCGTGTACGAGCGGCCCCTGCATCGCCTCGCAGAGTGGATGAGACGGCTGCGGCTGGAGGAGGCCAAAGACGCTCCTCCTCCCGGCTTGCCGATCGCGGACCTGGGCACGGAGAGCGACCGGCTTGCCGCGTCGTTCCGCGCGGCTCGCACCAAGGGGCGGACCGAGGCCCACAATGTCGCCCGTACGGAGAAGGCCTGGACACGCGAGCGGTTACGGGCTCACGCGCTGGACTGCCTCGCGGGTGCCCAGCTTGTCGCGGTGAGCAATCGCGAACCGTACATACATCAGTTCCACAATGGGGAACGCCGCGCAATCGTTCCAGCAAGCGGTCTTGTGACGGCCCTTGATCCGGTCCTTCAGGCGTGCGGAGGTCTTTGGGTTGCTCACGGGGCCGGAGATGCGGATCGCGAGACGACTGATCGGCAAGGGCGGCTCACCGTTCCGCCCGGCGACTCACGCTACACACTCCGGCGAGTCTGGTTGTCCCGGGAAGAACAGCTAGGGTACTACTACGGTTTCTCGAACGAGGGGCTCTGGCCGCTCTGTCACCTGACCCATGAACGCCCCGTCTTCCGGGCATCTGATTGGCAGGAGTACATCAAGGCCAATCACCGCTTTGCCGATGCAGTGCTCCAGGAGATTGGTTCAACAAGCGCTTTCGTGTTGGTGCAGGACTATCATCTTGCCCTCGTGCCGCAGATCCTCAAATCATCGCGCCCCGACCTCAAGGTCGGCCTCTTCTGGCATATCCCCTGGCCCAATCCGGAGGCGTTCAGAATTTGTCCGTGGAGAGCGGAGATTCTGCGTGGCATGCTGGGGGCGGACCTGGTCGGATTCCATCTGCAGCAGCACTGTAACAACTTTCTGGACACGGTCGACCGGATGGTTCAGGCCCGCCTCGACTGGGACCACTTTGCTCTCGATCTGAAGAAGCACACCACCCATGTCAGGCCGTTTCCGATCAGTGTCCAAGACTGGTCGGAGCGGCGTGTTCCTTCGGGAGACAAGCTTGCGCGGCAGATGGGCGAGCTGAGAGAACGACATGACCTGGAGGGAATGCAAGTTATAGTGGGGGTGGATCGAATCGACTACACGAAGGGGCTCATCGAGCGGTTTCGCGCTGTGGAACTTTTTCTGACGAAGTATCCACAGCATCGGGAGAGGGTTGTATTCGTTCAGCTCGGAGCGCCGAGCCGCAGCCACATTCGACGGTATCGAGAGCTCATCACCGAGCTGGAGTCGTTGGCCGATGAGATCAATTGGAAGTTCCAGACAGAGGACTGGAAGCCGATTCGCTTCCTTGTGGCACACCACGACAGCCAGGCTGTTTACGCGTTTCTTCGGATGGCATCTGTTTGCCTCGTCAGTTCGCTCCACGACGGGATGAACCTCGTGGCAAAGGAATTCGTGGCGGCTCAGGAGGATGGTGACGGCGTTCTGGTCCTTTCAGAATTTGCCGGAGCGGCGCGCGAGCTCGCGGATGCGATCCTGATAAACCCGTACAGCACCGAGGAGTTTGCCGACGCAATCCATCGAGCGATGGAAATGGACTTGAGCGAGCGCCGAGTGCGGATGGGTGGGATGCGAAAGATAGTCACGGAACGCAACATCTACCGATGGGCGGCGGACTTCTTGGTCAAACTATCGGAGGTTAGCGATAGAACTGGCAAAGGGGACACCTCTTACGAAACCGTAGCCGGGAAGCGTTGACTCGGCGGGTGGCCGTGACATCCCGGTATCCAAAACAGGCGCATGAGGGGGGGGCAGCGAAGCGCTATTAATCGGCCTTCGGCCGCCCGCGATCCGAGATCGTGAGGCGGGTGGCCGTGACATCCCGATATCCAGAACCTGTGTGCCACTGACTTTGGTCAGTGATCTGCGACGTGAGGCGTGAACTCCCATTGTACGGCGTCGGTTTAGCCCGGATATTTCACCAAAAAGGCTGGCGAAGCCTTTTAATCCTCTGATATTGAGTTTGTTGAGACCAAGAAGAGAGGAGGCTTCGCCGTGACGAAATGTAACCTGCCGACCGTGTCATTTCCAAGCTGTAAACGCCGGAAAGTGGAGGCGCATTTTGGCGGGGGTGCGGTGTCCTCTGATGGGGGCGTGCTGCTGTTGCGGTCCGCCGCGGCGGAGACCGGCGGCTGGGTCTGACCGCTGGGGTGGCGGCGGCCCTTGGGGATGAGCGCCGCCAGGCGAGTTGCCAGCACGATGGGCGGAGTCTGCT
>JAKAJA010000300.1 GCA_021814085.1 Acidobacteriota bacterium
CGTTTTTTTCTGAAGGGCGAGAGGGTTTGAAGGGCGGCATGCGCCCTGGCCTGAGGCGAGGACACGTCCGGAGAGGAGAAGCGCCGGTTTCCACGATTTGTTTGCGTCGGATCAGTCTCGTATACTTGATCGCAAAAGAGGAGGGATCTATGCACCAGACCCGGAGGCGAGCACACGCCCTATGGACCCTCGTCATGTCCGCCCTGTTCATTACATCCCTCGCCTGCTCGAAAGCTGAACAGCCTCAGCCCGAGCCCAAGCCCGCGCAGGCTGCGCCTTCTGAACAGCCCGCCAATCCGCAGAAGGAGGCCGCACCGGCCCCCGTGGCGCCCGAATCGGCCAAACCACCTGCGGCCCAGACTCCGGCACCCGCTGCCACACCTTCTGCCAGCCTTCCCGCCGCGCCAGCTGCCTCACCTTCCTCCGCCCCTGTGACCACCCCTTCCCCGGCCGTCGCGCCGGCCACGCCGCCTCCCTCCTCGCCCGCACAACAGGCTCCCACCGCCCCACCGCCGGCTCCGGTTCACGCCGAGGTCGGCTCCGAAAAGTGCAAGATGTGCCACCGAGTCCAGTACGACTCGTGGGCCACGTCCAAGCACGCCGCCGCGGGCCCTCCCGTCACGTGCGAAACCTGCCACGGCAACGGCGCCGACTACGCCTCCATGAGCGTCATGAAGGACAGCGCGAAGGCTAGGGCCGCAGGTCTGGTCATGCCCGGGAAGGAATTCTGCACGGCGAAGTGCCACAAGGCCGCGGCATTCACCGATGATATGCTTCAGAAAGCCCACGCTCACAAGGTGAAGTGAGATGCCCGAATATTCGCTGAAGGCGGTGTAGGAGGTCGGCTGCACCGGCTGGCCTCCCACGTGGCTAAACCTTATTTGCTGATCAGCCATTAGTCGCTTTGCTGACCTCCCACTTAAAAGATCGCAAGTTTAAAAGAACACCGCCTTGCGAGGCGCGGCGTGAGTAGGCTTGAACCTTCTTAAAAAGGTGCTAGCATGGCACCACCTTAGGTCGATCAATTGGATGCGGGCGAAGTTCAACTCAGAACTGGCGGTTGAAATGCGTATAGCTGCAGGTACGTGGCTGGGGCCCTACGAAACTGTCTCCCCCCTGGGCGCCGGCGGAATGGGTGAGGTGTACAGAGCACGTGACGCGCGCCTGGGGCGTGAGGTGGCCATTAAGGTTCTGCCGCTGGAGTACTCACTCGACCTGGAGCGCCTCAGGCGCTTCGAACAGGAGGCCCGCGCCGCGGCCTCACTCAACCATCCCAATATCATGGTCGTCTACGATATCGGCATCCAAGAGGGTACATCTTACATGGTGACCGAGCTGCTCGAAGGAGAGACGCTCCGGCTGAGGCTGCGCGAGGGACCTCTGGCGCTTGACCAGGCCGAAGGGTTCAGTGTCCAGATAGCCCGAGGCCTGGCGGCTGCCCACGGGAAGGGCATCGTGCACCGGGACCTCAAACCAGACAATATCCTCGTCACGGGAGATGGCGTCATCAAAATTCTGGACTTCGGCTTGGCCCGGCTGAACCTGTCCGACTTCGAACCCGGCGGGCCGGGCGACGAATCTCCCGGCTCTGAAAGCTCTACCCAGGAGGGCGAGGTTCTGGGGACCATGGGCCACATGAGCCCGGAGCAAATCCGCGGCAAGCCGGCTGGTGCTGAAGCCGACATCTTCGCCATGGGTTTGATCCTCTATGAGATGTTCTCGGGCAGGAAGGCCTTCCCTGGCGCCTCGGCATTTGAGGTGCAGGCCGGCATCCTGAAAGATGATCCGGCTCCTCTATCCCGCAGGGTGCCGTTTGGGATCAGGGCCATCGTCAGACGCTGTCTGGAAAAGAGTCCCGACAGGCGGTTCTCCTCGGCACACGACCTGCTGCTCGCGCTGGAGGCCGTCTCCGGACGGGGTAGCCCTTGGACCGCGGTGAGATCGGCCATCGCCGGTGGAAGTGCCGGACTTTTCAGCAACTGGCCCGAAGTCCTGATCGTGGCGGCCGTCGTGCTGAGCTGCATCGCCGCAGGGTGGGCGTTCTGGCATTGGAAGAATGCCCACGGAGAAAACAAGGGCCCACCTTTGAGGCCGGAGCGTGTGGCCGTGGCGGTCTTCGAAAATCAGACAGGCGACCCCGCCCTCGATACCCTCGGGCGGATGGCGTCGGACTGGATCACCGAAGGGCTCTCCCGTCTCGGGTGCGTCGATGTCGTGCCGGCCTCTCTCATATACGACTTAGGGCGTTCGCGACCGGCCGCTGAGAGGGGTGGGGACTCCGTTCCCCGACTGGCCGAGGCGACTGGCGCGGGTCTCATCGTGACGGGCACCTGCTACGCCCAAGGCCAGCGTCTTGAGATCCAGGCCAAGCTAACCGACGCGACCGCCGGAAAGCTCATCTACGTCGTGGATCCCGTAAGCGGCCAGCGGGAGCGACCGATGGAGGTCGTGGAGAGGATTCGCAGGCGGGTGGTGGACGCCGTGGCTGCGCGCCAGCTCACACCCCAGAATCTGCTCATCGAGGAGGCCAGGCCTCCAAGCTACGAGGCCTACAGGGAGTTTCTCATCGGGGAGGAATTCTTCGGAGCCGACTACAGATTGGCCGTCGCCCACTTCAACCGGGCTCTGGAGCTGGATCCCGACTTCGTGCTCCCCCTCGGCGGCCTCCTGGTGAGCGCCTACAACTCCGGAGATTACCAAGAAGCATCCCGCCAATACGAACTCCTCGAACGGAGGAGGCCCGTGCTCACCCCGGTCCAGCGGCGCAAGGACGATTTCTGGCGGGCGAGGCTCGGGGGCCGCGAGGAGGAGGCGCTCAGCGCCATACGGGATGTGGTCAAGCTCGCTGTCGGCGACATCAACAGCACCTACATGCTGGCCGCCGACCTGCTCCTCTCCAACCGGCCCAAGGAAGCCGTGGAGGTCTTGGATAGCCCCGATCATTGGGAATTGTTCGTGACTCCCACCAGGCCCATCGGAGAGGCCTACTTCTGGGTCCTGTGCACTTCCCTCCACCTGCTTGGACAACACGGCCGCGAACTCGGCGAGGCTCGCAGGGGGCGGGCCGTCTACCCCGACCACATGGGGCTATGCCTGTTCGAGGCCGACGCCCTCATCGCCCTCGGGAGGTTGAAGGAGGCGCACAAGGTCTCCCAGGAAAGCTTCCTTTTGGCCTCGGGGATGGGTGCGCCTGGCGACGCACTGCGCGATGCTGCCATCGAGCTGCGGGTCCACGGACACGGCGAGATGTCTCGGAAGATGGCGGGGGATGCGGCGGAGTGGTACTCCTCCCGCCCGGCCGAGGAGAGGGGGCGAGAGGGGACCCGCCATGCGCTCGGTTGCTGCCTGTACCTCGCCGGGCGGTGGGAGGAGGCGACGACGGTCTATGGTGAACTGGCCTCGGATCACCCTGACAACGTGGCCTACCAGGGGGCGCTCGGCGCGCTGGCAGTGCGCCGGGGGGACCGTACCCGGGCGCTAAAAATCGCGGACAATCTTGCAGGGCTTAACCGGCCATACCTCTTCGGCGGCCACACGTATCAGCGGGCCCGTATCGCAGCGCTGCTGGACCGGAAGGGCGAGGGCTTCATTCTCGCGGGCGACCCCCGCCTGGACCTGGAGGCCCTTCGCGCGGCCGCGGAGACCGAAGCCCCCGGCCACGGCGTGAACTTCGACCTGCTGGACGGCGTGCGCAGCCACATCCCGCCCTTCTTCACCGAGGGGCGCCCCGGCGAGGGCCTCCTCTTCGACCTGACGCTC
>JAKAJA010000301.1 GCA_021814085.1 Acidobacteriota bacterium
TCCGGAGAGCCGAAGTCCTCCCGATGTGTTCTCAATACATCCATTGCGGGTGAGGGCCCGGGCGGCGCTCGGGATCACGGCATATCTGTGCTCTGGTGCGTCATGAAAGCAAAAAAGACCAGGGGCTCCTCCCCCGTGTTGTCCAATCCGTGGGAGTGGCCGGCCTTGCAGACCCAGGCGTCCCCGGGGCCCACCTCGAAGGCCTCCGAATCGAGGTGGCCCAGGCCGCATCCGGAGAGGATGAGGTAGAGCTCCTCCGTGTTGGGGTGTCTGTGAAAGCCGATGGTGGCCCCCGCCTCGAGGGTGATGCGGCTGGCCGAAAGGATGCCATCCATCTCCCCGTTCTGGAGGTATTCCTCCGACAGAGCCTTCCCCTGGCCCCCCCGGATTCCCTCTTTCCATTCCCCATTCAGCCCGGCGCTTTTCCGGATCATCGATTCATCCTCCTGCCCAATGGCGTGCGTCCGCGGCAAGCCGAGGCCATAATGCGCTCTGAGCACGGCCGCCAAGCGGAAAAGATATCACGCCGCTCGTGCCCGCGCAGTCCTGTCCCCTGGGCTATACTAAAGTACGAGGGTAGGATGACCGGACCGGCGGAGAGCCTGAGAGAAACCGATCCCACGCAATGGGCGCTTCGCGAGCGGGTGAAGGAACTGACCTGCCTCTACGGCATCGCCCAAGTTGCCGATAAAACCAACCTCTCCATGGATGATGTCATGGCGCACGTGGTCGCCCTCCTCCCCCCGGCGTGGCAGTATCCCGAGTGCACCTGCGCAAGGATCCTCTTCGATGACCGAGGCATTTCCTCCCCGGCTTTCGTGGCGGGAGACCAGCGACAGATCGCGCCCCTGGTCGTGGAGGGGCGCACCGTGGGCCAGGTGGAAATCCACTACAAGGAGACCTGCCCCGATGCGGACGAGGGGCCATTCCTCAAGGAGGAGAGAAGCCTCATCACCGAGGTGGCCCGTCAGGTCTCCCTCATCCTTGAACGCCGGCTCGCCCACGAAGAAAGGGCCAAACTGGAACAACAGCTCCAACACGCCGACCGGCTGGCGACCATCGGCCGGCTCGCCGCCGGTGTCGCCCACGAACTCAACGAACCCCTGGGCGCCATTCTGGGTTTTGCCCAGCTCACCCAGAAAAACTTCGGCATACCGGACCAGACGGGGCGGGACCTGGAGAAGATCGTGCAGGCCTCCCTCCGTGCCCGGGAGATCGTGAGGAAGCTCCTCATATTCGCGCGCCAGACGTCGGCCCAGAAGGTTCCCGTGGACATGAATCAGGTGGTCAGGGAGGGGCTCTACCTCCCGGCGGCCCGGTGGGCCAAGACCGGCGTCAAGATCGTGCTGGATCTCGCGCCCCACCTGCCCCCCGTGGAGGGAGACCCGAGCCTCCTGCAGCAGGTGATCACGAACCTGGCCGTGAACGCCTTTCAGGCCATGCCCAGCGGCGGAACGCTGCGGGTCGGCACACGCCAGGAGGGACGCGAGGTGATTCTGCTCGTGGAGGATTCGGGCGAGGGGATGAACGAGGACGTGAGGCGCCAGGTCTTCACTCCCTTCTTCACGACCAAGGACGTGGGTCAGGGGACGGGGCTGGGACTCGCGGTGGTGCACGGGATCGTGACGGGCCATGGCGGCCGTATAACACTGGACAGCGCGCCGGGCAAAGGGACCCGCTTCCACATCGTCTTTCCCACGTCGGCCCCCCGCGCAGTGGAGGTGATGGAGTGAGGCCCGTGCCCGTACGGCCCAAGGGGGACCGCATCCTCCTCGTGGACGACTCGCCCGAGACCCTCGAGGTGCTGGAGCGAAACCTCGCCGACCACGGGTTCGCGATCAGCAAAGCCCTCAACGCGTCGGACGCCATGGAACGTCTCCGCGAGTCCCCGGCAGACCTGGTCATCACCGACGTGAGGATGCCCGGCATGAGCGGCCTGGATCTCCTCCGCCACCTGCGGGAAAACCACCCGGACATGGAAGTCATGCTCATCACGGGGTACGCCACCATCGAGGGGGCCGTGGAGGCCGTCAAGACGGGGGCCCAGGAGTATCTGGCCAAGCCCTTCACGGCGGATGAACTCTTGGCGGCCGTGGGGCGGGCCCTGGAGAAACTCCACGCCGCGAGAGCCCGCCGCGCCGGTCGGTCCACGGGACAATTCGGGCTCTTGGGGGGATCTGCGGGAATGCGCCGGGCCCACGAGGCCATGGAGCGGGCCGCGAACACGCACGGCCCAGTCCTCCTGCTGGGCGAACGGGGCACGGGCAGGGAGCGCGCCGCCCGGGCCATCCACGGGGCGGGCGACAGGGCAAAGGCCCCCTTCCTCATCCTGGACGGAGAAACGATCCCCCCCGAGGAGATGGCCTTCGAGATGGCCCGTGGTCTGGCATCGGCTGCGGCGGGGACGCTCTTCCTCGGAACCGCCGAGGCATGGTCTCCCGAAGCCCTCGACCTCCTGGAAACCGGACACGAGGACGATGCCCTCACGGCGCGGATCATCGCCTCCGCGAGCCCCGACCTCCCGTCCCTCGCGGCCCGCGGCGGCTGCCCGACGCACCTCGCGAGCCTCTGCGCATGGGACACCATCCTCTTTCCGCCCCTCCGAGAGCGCGGCGCGGACATCCTCCTCCTGGCCCAGCACTACGCCGTCGAGGCGGCCCAGTCCCTCGGCCTGGCCTCCCCAGAATTTTCGGATGGGCTCTGCCAGGCCCTCCGGGTCTATGCCTGGCCGGGCAACGTGGGCGAGCTCCGGGACGTCATCGTGGGCGCCGTGAAATCGTGCGGCGGGGGCAAGCTCGATCTCCCGGACCTCCCGGCCATAGTCCGGTCTTCGACCATCGGGAAGGGGACGATCGGACGCCCCCTTGCAGAAGTGGAAGGGGAGTACATCCGCGAAGTGCTGGCCAGCGTGGACGGCAATAAGAGCCGCGCCGCCGAGATCCTCGGCATCGACCGCAAGACCCTGCGCGAAAAGCTGAAGCCGGATGCATCCTAGGACCAAAAAGAGGACCCTTATCACCGCAAAGACGCGAAGGGCGCCAAGGGGTTGAGATTTTTAAATAGAGAGACTTGTTTCTTGGCGTTCTTGGCGATCTTCGCGGTTCAATGTTCTCTTTTCAACCGCTAATAAACGAGCAATAGATTCAGGCTCGCGGTGAACTGGTGCCGGGTGGGGCTGTTCCCGTCGAGGAAGACGGGGCTGTCGGACCAGTCCTGCCGCAGGTCGCACCTCGCCACAAAATGTTTGCCGACTTTGTAGCTGGGGGTGAGGGTAATCTCCTGAAGATTTTGCGCCGTCCCCGTGCGCGCACCGTCCATGTCGTTGAAGTTCTCCGCCCTGAGAGCCAGGCTGAAGCGGTCGGTGAGCGCGTAGGTGGCGTAGAGGGCCACGCCGTCCCAATGACCCCTTCGCCCCGGATTGGGGGCATTCCATTCGTGCCCGTAGTCCGCATTCAATCCGAGGATTAAGGACGGGGTCGCTTTCCAGGTGGCGCAGAAATCATAGAGATAGCGCCAGTTGGAGTTGGTCCCGTTCTGCTCGGGCCCGGCCATGGTGTTCAGCATCATGCTGAAGGCCTGGGTGGGAGCGACCGCGAGCTGCGCGCCGAGCGTCTTGCCCGTGTTGTTGTCGGCCACGTTGTCCCAGCCCTGCACCACCATCACCATTCCTGAGACCTTGTCGGAGAAGGGATAGGAGATCTTCATGCCCGTCGTGGTGAAGGCCGCGGAGTACCCGAACAGG
>JAKAJA010000302.1 GCA_021814085.1 Acidobacteriota bacterium
TTCGTGTATAATCACGGGCTTGTCTGGCCACCTGAGGAGAAGACTTTGGAAGACGAACTGATCGCGCAGCGGCGGACCAAGATGCAGCAATGGTCCTCCGCTTTCCCCGGATCCAATCCGGACCGATTCGAGACCACCTCGTCCCTGGCCCAGGTTTCCTCGGCCCACGGTGGAACCGCCACGGAGGACCTGGCCGCCAGCAAAACGGTCGTCCGGGTCGCGGGCCGCCTCATGTCCCTGCGCAAGATGGGCAAACTCACCTTCGCTCACATCGCATCGGGTGGCGCACGCTTGCAGGTCCTCTTCGAACGCCAATCGGACGAGGAAGCCTACAAGAAGTTGAGCCTGTTGGACGTGGGAGACTGGGTCGGCGTCGAGGGTGCCCTCTTTCGAACCAAGACGGGTGAGCTCACGGTGCGCGTCTCCGCCTTTCTCCCCCTGCGCAAATGCCTTCGTCCTTTGCCCGAGAAGTGGCACGGACTGGCGGATGTGGAGCAGCGCTACCGCCAGCGCCACCTGGACCTCGTCATGAACCCCGAGAGCGTGGCGCGCTTCGCGGCCCGGTCGCGAATGACGGCGGCGGTCCGTGAGTTCATGATGGGCGGCGGCTACGAGGAGGTGGAGACTCCCATGCTTCACTCCATCGCCGGGGGCGCCGCGGCAAAGCCCTTCAAGACGCACCACAACGCGCTCGATACGGATCTCTTCCTCCGCATCGCGCCGGAGCTCTTCCTGAAACGCCTCGTGGTGGGCGGCATGCCCCGCGTCTTCGAGATCAACCGCAATTTCAGGAACGAGGGGATCGACACGAAGCACAACCCCGAGTTCACCATGATGGAGTTCTACCGGGCCTATGCATGCGCCAGCGACCTCATGGACTTCACGGAGGAGCTCCTCGCCCATACCGCCCGCGGGACAACGGGGGGCCTCACCGTGACCTACGAGGAGAAGCCCCTCTCCTTCGCCCCCCCCTTCAAGCGCCTCAACCTGCGCGAGGCGGCCAAGGCCGCCCTGGCGGAGCGAGGCGTCCCCGACGGGGATTGGCTCACCGCCGCCGGACGGGAAAGGTGGGGCAAGGAATTTGGGATGAGCCCCGTCAAATCCAACACACCCGACAAGTTCCTCGTGGAGGCCTGCGACACCCTGGTGACGCCCACCCTGTGGAACCCCACCTTCGTCCACGACTACCCCCTGGAGGTTTCTCCCCTGAGCCGCCGCAAGCCTGGCAGTGACGACACGGTGGACCGGTTCGAGCTGTTCGTGGCGGGCATGGAGCTGGCCAACGGCTTCTCAGAGCTCAACGACGCCGACGACCAGCGCGCGAGGTTCTTGGAGCAGGTTCGCGAGAGGGCCGGGGGAGACGAGGAGGCCATGCCCTACGACGAGGACTACTGCACGGCCCTCGAGTACGGACTCCCGCCCACGGCCGGCGAGGGCCTGGGCATGGACCGATTGGCCATGCTCCTCACGGGAACCTCCTCCATCCGCGACGTGGTCCTCTTCCCCCTTCTCAAACTCAGGACCGAGACGCCAGGGCCATGAACCTCACCTGGTTCGTGGGCCGCCGGTACCTCATGGCGAGGCGGCGGCAGGCTTTCATCTCGCTTATCACCGTGATCTCAACCCTGGGCGTAGCCGTGGGCGTCATGGCCCTCGTCATCGCCCTGGCCATCTCCACCGGCTTCACGACACGCATCCAGGAGAAGATCCAGCTCCTCAACGCCCACCTGAACATCCTGGGAGGGCCGGGCCAGCTGGATTCCGAGGCCCAGGGGAAGATCCGCGCGGCCCTCGCGGCGGACCCGCGGGTGAAGGCCTACACGCCCATCGTGCTGGGAACCGCCCTCCTGAATGGGCCCATGACGCAGTCGGGCGTGGTGGCCAAGGTACTGGGCGTGGACGGATCCACGCAGTCCGCCGTGGTGGATCTGAAGCCCTACGTGGACGGTGCCATGTCCTTCGACCCTTCCCCTGACGGCGCCCGGGGGGCCGTGATCGGGGCCCAGCTCGCCGAGAACCTCGGCGTGGCGCAGGGGGACACCATCCAGCTCCTCGCCCCCAAGCTGACCCTTTCCCCCTTTGGCAACATGCCCAAGATGGTGACCCTCAGGGTCTCGGGCATCCTGCGCACGGGGTATTACCTCTACGACACGGAGTTCGTCTACGTGGACCTGGCCCTGGCCCAGAGCCTTTTCACGCGCCCGGGCGTGGTGAGCGCGATCCAGGTCCGTCTCAAGGACCAGGGTGACCTTGACGCCAGCCGCCGGAGCCTGCAGAAGGACCTCGGCCCGACCTACCGCGTCCTGGACCTCATCGGGAGCAACGCGGAATTCTTCAAAGCCCTCCGAATGGAGCGCGTGCTTCTCTTCCTGGCCATCGGGCTCATCGTCATGGTGGCCGCGCTCAACATCGTGTCCACTCTCATCCTGATGGTCATGGAGAAAGTCCGCGACATTGGCATTCTGCGGAGCATGGGGGCTTCTTCCGGGGACATATTGAAGATCTTTCTCTTCCAGGGGACGGTCATCGGCGCGGCGGGCACCGCCCTCGGAGCCGTCACGGGCGTCGCCGCCTGCCGCATCCTGGACAGGACCCACGCCATCCCCCTCTCCCTCGACGTCTACCCCCTCCCGTATGTGCCCTTCCTGACCTCCTCCGGCCAGGTGGCCTGGGTGTGTGCCTTCGCCCTGGCCATCTCATTCCTCGCCACGCTCTACCCGGCGTTCAGGGCGGCCCGCCTCGACCCCGTCGAGGCGCTCAGATTTGAATGATGATTTCCGCCCAAGGGCGGGGAGGTTCGAGTGATGCTGTCCGTCTCCGAGGTGCGCAAGCGTTACGATTCGGGCGGCAGGGACATCCACGTCCTCCGCGGGGCCACCTTCGACGTGGCCGAGGGCGAGGTGGTGGCCCTCATGGGGCCTTCCGGCGTGGGCAAGAGCACCCTCCTCCACCTCGTGGCGGGGCTGGACCGACCCGACTCTGGCGTCATCCTGGTAGCCGGGTGCGACGTGACGGGGCTGAGGGGTCTGGCCCTGGACCAGTTCCGGAGGAAAACCGTAGGGGTGGTCTACCAATTCCACTTTCTCCTGCCCGAGTTCACGGCCGTGGAGAACGTCATGATGCCCGCCGTTGTGGCCGGCGGGGGCCGCCGGGCACGGGAGAGGGCAATCACCCTCCTGGAGGAGGTTGGGGTCGCCCACCGCGCCTCCCATACGCCGGGCAAGCTGTCGGGGGGAGAGCAGCAGCGGGTGGCCATCGCCCGTGCCCTCATGAACGAACCGCGCCTCCTCCTCGCGGACGAACCCACGGGGAACCTCGACGAGGAGACGGCGGCCCAGGCCTTCGACCTTCTTCTCGGACTCAAGGCGAACCACCGGCTGACCGTCCTCATGGCCACGCACAACGTGGCCCTTGCCGCCGCATGCGACCGGACCGTGAGGCTCCACGAAGGACGGGTGGGGTGAGCGGCGACCGGCGCGAGGGAAAACGAGTGGATGAAGACCCCACGAGGTCCGTCTCGGGCCGCCTCCTCACCGACTTCGTGCGCCGGTCCGGCGGCATTCGGACGTCCGGCCCTCTCTATGGTATACTTTCTCGGTTTGGGGAGCGCGGATGAGCGAGAGGTACACCGAGCAAGCCCGCAGGGTGCTGTATTTCGCCCGGTACGAAGCGCACCAGGCGGGCGCGCCCGTGGCCGACACGGAGCACATTCTGCTGGGCCTCTCCATGGCC
>JAKAJA010000303.1 GCA_021814085.1 Acidobacteriota bacterium
GTTCCTCAGCTCCCTCGAGGACGTGCAGGACAAGGCGCGGGGCTTCGAGATGGGGGGCAACGACTACCTCACCAAGCCCTTCGAAATGCTCGAGGTGAAGGCCCGGGTTCGCTCCCTCCTCAAGGCGAAAGCGTATGCGGACGCCGTCAGGGAAGCCATGGAGCGGGACCTGAGCATCGCCCGGGAGATCCAGATGGGCATCCTCCCCGCGGACTTCTCCCCTTGCACCGATGGGACGGGGTTGGACATCTTCGCCGTGATGGAGCCCGCCAAGCAGGTAGGCGGGGATCTGTACGAGGTCCTGAGGGTGGACGACGACCACGTGGTCGTCGTCATCGGAGACGTCTCGGGGAAGGGGATACCGGCGGCCCTGTTCATGGCCGTCACGGTGACACTCATCAGGAGCATGGCGCGGCAGCTCCTGCGGCCCGAAGAGATCCTCAGCCGCCTGAACGACGAGCTCGCGGCGCAGAACCCCAGGGGGATGTTCGTGACGGTGGCCTGCCTGGTCATCGACCTGCGCACGGGGCGTGTGACGGGCGCAAGCGCCGGGCACAACGCGCTCCTGCTCGTGCGGCCCACGGGTGCCCTCCAGCCCGTCTTCCCCTCCTCGGGCATGGTGGCGGGCCTCTTCCCCGACCGTCCCATTACGAGCGAGTCGCTCCAGCTCAAGGCCGGCGACACCCTCGTCATGTTCACGGATGGAGTAACCGACGCGGCCAATCCCGATCAGGAGTCCTTCGGGGACGACCGGTTGATGGACTGCCTGGCCAACGATCTGAAGGGGAGCGCGCGGGACACCGTGGAGAAGGTCGCGGGCGCCGTCCGAGCCTTCAGCGCGGGGGCCCCGCAGTTCGACGATATCACCATCCTAGCCGTGCGGTACGCCCCCGAGGGCCGTTCCGCGGACTGATCCCTAGGGTTTACTGGGAACGGGCCTGCTGGCCCGCCAGACGCCGTAACCCACGAGGCATCCCCAGACGGCCCCGTGGAGTAAGCTGTACGCCCAGTAGTGCCAGGCGATCCACCACCAGAGCGAGCCCAGGATTCCCGCCGCGCATCCGATGCCGAGATGGACCACGAGGCGGGGCGAGGTAAGGAGGCGGAGCGCGCCCCAGCCGAGGCACGCCGTGACGCCCACGAGACCAAAACCGAACAGGGGCCAGGAATAGGTGTCCCAAAGAGACTCGGGCCGGCCGAACCAGAAGATGTCCAGGTCCCACCCCAGGGACAGGGCCAGGGGAAGAAAGGAGACGTAGCCCGAAAGGTACCCGCCCGCGGGGGCTCCCAGGAAACGCACGGCAACGCCGCGGTCCACCAGCCACCAGGCGCAGAGGAGCGACACCGTGGCGAGGAGAGCCCCGTGGATCATCCCTGCGGGGACGATATGCCACTTCACGTCCTCGCTGAGGGTGATCAGGCAGTGAAGGGCGTTGAGGCCGCCGCCGAGGGCTCCGGCGGCTGCCGTCCAAACCATGAGTCTTCCCAGCGGCGGACGATTCATCCCGGCATTCGTATTTGAGTCCATTGTGCCTCCGGCTATGAAGGTGGTGTCCGGCGGAAAAGGCGCCATCTCCTCCACGGAGAGGGCCAAGGTCCTTCCTCCTCGGACCGCGGGATGAACCCGTCGGTCCGAGGGATACCCTTCGGGGCCCCGCTCCACGGGCAAAGCCCGCTGGAGCCTCACCCCTCCCTTGGGGCTCCCATCGCCTCCGGCTCGGGAGCACCCGGATTTTGCTCAGGTTCGACGGCGGTCATGCCAAACCCGATCCCGCCAAGCCTCTCGCTGCAGCCGCCAACGTTAACTGCAAAATCCGGATTCATTGCATCCCCTTTCCCTGAAGTTCTGATTCTGCAAGCCCATTTCACCATGGCTCGCGCAAAAATACAAAGCCGGAGGGGAAATGGGCCGGGATGGGATGGGCTTGAGAGGCCCGGGGACTATCAGGAAACGGCTACCATGCGCTCGATGGGGAGGCGGGCCTTCTCCGCGATTTCAGGCGGGACCTTCACCTCGAAGATGCCCTGTTCGAGGGAGCGCCAGAGCTTTTCCATGGTGATCATCTTCATGTATTTGCACTCCATCTCGTCGCTCACCGGGAAGTACTCCTTTCCAGGAGCCAGCTTTCGCATGCGATGGAGGATACCCGTCTCGGTGGCGACGACGAACTGGTTCTTGGGGGAGGAGGTCACGTGGCGGACCATGCCCTCGGTGGAGGTGATGTAGGCATCCTTCCCTTTGAGATCCTTGTCCTGCAGGTAGACCATGCAGGACGTGACACAGCCGCATTCGGGATGGATGAGAAAATCGGCGCCCGGGTGGGCCTCCCTGGCCTTTTCCACGTCCTCCGGGCGCACCGCGGCGTGCACGTGGCACTCGCCGGCCCAGAGGTGGAGGTTTTTCCGGCCCGTGACCCGGGAGACGTAGGCCCCAAGAAACATGTCGGGACCGAAGAGGACGGGCTTGTGGGCGGGGATGGACTCCACGATGCGCACGGCGTTGCTCGACGTGCAGCAGTAGTCGCTGAGGGCCTTCACGGCGGCGCTCGTGTTCACGTAGGTCACGACCACCGCATCGGGGTATCGGTCCTTCCACGCCTTGAGCTGTTCGGCTTTGAGCGTGTCGCTGAGGGAACAGCCCGCATCGAGGTCGGGGATGAGGACCTTCTTGGCTGGGCAGAGGATGCTTGCCGTCTCGGCCATGAAGTGCACGCCGCAGAAGACGATGACGTCCGCCTCGGATTTGGCGGCCTGCTGGCTCAACCCCAGGGAATCGCCCACGAAATCGGCCACGTCCTGAACGTCCCCGATCTGGTAATTGTGGGCGAGGATGACGGCGTTCTTCTCACGGGCCAACTGCCTGATCCGGTCGGCCAGGATATGCTTGGATGTGGCGACGGTGTCCATGTGTACCTCCGGGACCAAATATAGCGCCGCCAGAGTGCGCGAGTCTGGCGCCGCGGGGAAAAGAAGGATAGCATAGGGGCATGCGATCGGGGAGGAATCCATGAAGACTTGGGCAAAAGTGGGGCTCGGCTGCCTCGTGATTCTGTTGCTCTGCTGCGTCATCGCCATCGTCGTGAGCTTCTACACGGGCGGGAAACTGATGAGCCTCTTCGGCGGCATCGGCGGCGCCAAGCAGATGGCCCAGGACGTCAAGGCCCTGGAGAAATTCGACAAAGAGAACCCCTTTACCCCGCCGGAGAGCGGGGACGTGGACGAGGCCCGCCTCCAGGCTTACATCGCCGCTGCCACCAAGGTGAAGACGGCCATGGCCCCCTTCGACTCCTGGATCAAGGAGCACAAGGGAAAGCATGAGAAGGGCGACTGGAAAGATGTGAAGGATGCCCTGACCATGACGGCCACCCTCATGAAGTCCATGAGAGAGGGCTTCGAGGAGGCCAAGATGAGCTCCACGGAATTTCACTGGATCGAAGCGCAGATGCGCGCCGCCTCTCGCGAGGCGGGGGGGGCGGGGCCCACGGACGCGCAGAAGAAGATGGTGGACGATTCGGTGCTCGTGCTGGAGGAGCAGATGAGCCTCCCCTCCACGACGCCCGATGCCAAGGCGCAGCTCCAGGCCCAGATCGACAAGCTCAAGGCAACCCTCACCGAGGCGGGCGGCCCCGTGTCTCACAACAGAGCCCTCTACCTGAAGTACCAGAAAGAACTCCAGGCGTGCGATCTACAGGAGTTCAGCGATATCAGGGTGAATTAGAACGGC
>JAKAJA010000304.1 GCA_021814085.1 Acidobacteriota bacterium
CGGCCATCGGCAAATGTCACTTCCAGCCGAGGCCCATGAGCTGGTCGTAGCGGAAGCGCGGCAGGGTCCAACGGACCCAGATGAAGACGAAGAGGCAGAAGGCGATCTTCCCGAAGAAGACGGCCATGGAGAGGAGGCCTCCCCAGACGGGCCCGAACCACGCCCAGTCCACGAAGGGGAGGTTCCAGCCGCCCAGGAAGAGGATCACCACGAAGGCGGAGGCCGTGATCATGTTCGCGTACTCGCCCATGAAGAACATGGCGAAGCGCAGGCCCGAGTACTCCGTGTGGTAGCCGCCCACGATCTCGCTCTCGCCCTCGGGCAGGTCGAAGGGGAGGCGTCCCGTCTCGGCGAAGACCGACACCACGAACACCACGAAGGCCAGGAAGTGCGGGAGGAAGAACCAGACGTGACCCCAGCCCGTCTGCGCGGCCACGATCTTGTCCAGGTCAAAGGTCCCCGTCCAGAGGACCACGCTGAGCACCGAGAGGCCCATGCCCAGCTCGTAGGAGATGACCTGGCTCGCGGACCGCAGGCCCCCCATGAGGGAATACTTGTTGCCGCTGGACCAGCCCGCCAGGAGGATGCCGTAGACGCTGAAGGAGGAGATGGCCAGGAGGTAGATGATGCCCACGTCCACCCCCGGCGCGATGACCAGCCGGTGTGTCTGACCCAGGAAGGTCACGCTCGTGCCGAAGGGAATCACCGCGAAGGTGAAGAGGGCGGGCACCAGTGTGAGGAGGGGCGCCAGGAGGTAGACGGGGCGGTACGCCTCGGCGGGGGTGATGTCCTCCTTGAAGAAGAACTTGATGCCGTCCGCCACGGGCTGGAGGAGGCCGAAGGGGCCCGCGCGGTTGGGGCCCTTGCGGTCCTGCATCCAGGCCGAGACCTTGCGCTCGGCCAGGGTCGTATACGCCACGCCCGTCATGACGACGGCGATGATCACGAGGATCTTCACGAGCGCCGGGATGACGATGGCCCAATAGCCGGTCATGGGGCACCCTCCAGCTTCACGCCGTGGGGAAGGAGGTCCCGGATGGACACGCCGGCCAAACCGGGGACGGCCTTCTTCACCTCGGCGTGCCAGGCCATGAAGGCCGGCTCGGGGGCCGCGATGCCCGCCGCGGAGAGCCACAGGGACGCCACCTCGTAGAAGGCTTTCCGGTCACGCGGGGGTATGACGGCGCGGGCCATCTTCTGGACGACTCCCTGGAAATTTACCAATGTCCCTTCCATCTCGTGCCATCCGGCCAGGGGGATGAACACGTGGGCCAGGGCGGCCGTTTCGGTGAGCGCGTAGTCCGCCACCACCACGAGTTCCATTTTTGAAAGGGCCTTGCGAAGGGCTTCCTTCTCGGAGCCCTCAGCATCGCCCAGGAGGTCTTCGCGGACGATGAAGGCCGCCTTTTTGCCCTCCAGGAAAGCCGAAACGGGTGTGCCTTCACCCCAGACGGGGATGCCCATGGAGGTCGCGCCCTTGAGGTTGGGCCTGCGCTCTCTACGGATGAGGAGGTTATCGTTTTGGCCCTGGCAAACGGTCGGGACAGCCCCCTCGTTTCCACCAAACATGCCCGAGGACAAGGCCTTGGCGGCCGCCATCTCCTCTAAGGTCATGCGGCCCGACCAGACCACGGCCAGGTCGCGTGCCTTCTCACCAACGTAGGGGCCCATCTTTTTTAAGAGCTCCCCGGCGAAGGACGCCCACGGCACGGCGCGGACCTTGGCGCCTTCCCGGACTTTGGGCTGCGCCAGGACCGGGAGGCCCTTGAGCCGCTCGCTCACGAGACGGCCGAAGTCGCACATCCAGGGGCCGTTCACCTGGGGGTTGTCCCGGGGAACGAGGCGCAGCACCTCGCCCTTGTACGTGTCCACCCGAACGCTGCAGCCGCGGCTGCAGTCGTTGCAGACGGAGTTGGCGGAGGTGAGGAACCACACCCGCTGCTTGAACCGGAACTCGCGGCTGGTGAGGGCTCCCACGGGGCAGACGTCCACGGTGCACACGGAGTAGGGGTTGTCCAGCTGGCGCCCGGGGAAGGTGTCCACGCGGGTGTGGACGCCCCGCTGGGAGAGGGTCAGCTCGCCCGTGCCGCTGATCTCGTTGCAGAAGCGGATGCAGCGCGTGCACTTGATGCAGCGCTCCACGTCAAAGACGACGTGGGGACCGATGTCCACGCGCTTGGGGGCATGGACCTTCTCGAACTCGAGCCTGCTCGCGGCGTTGCCGTAGGTGTAGGAATACTCCTGGAGCTGGCACTCCCCGGCCTGGTCGCAGACGGGGCAGTCCAGGGGGTGATTCAGGAGGAGGAACTCCAGGATGGCCCGCTGATCCTTCTTGACCGCGGGGCTTTTCGTGTCCACCACCATGTCGTACTTGCCCTCGATCCGCTTCTCCGGAGGCAGGCTGGAGACCGTGGTGGAGCACGCCGTGAGGGGCTTGGGGGCGCCCTTGACCCCGACCAGGCACATGCGGCACTGGCCCGCGACGGACAGGGCCGGGTGCCAGCAGTAGTAAGGGACGGGGATGCCGTGGTTGAGGCAGACCCGCAACAGGGTCTCGCCCTCTTTCGCTTCGATGTCCCGGTCGTCGATCCTGATCAGCGGCATTTCACATCCTGAAGAGATTGAACCGCCAAGGCGCGAAGGCCGCAAAGGTTCTCTTTGGAAAGGACAATCAGCCTGGCGCTCTTGGCGTCTTCGCGGTTCATGCCTATCCTCATACCGCCACCGTCATCCGGGCGTGGTCCATGGGGCACCGCCCCTCGCGGATGTGGGCCTCGAACTCGTCCCTGAACTGCGTGGCGAAAGAGATGGCCGGCATGGCCGCCGCGTCGCCCAGGGGGCAGATGGTGCGCCCCATGATGTTGTTCGCGACCTCCAGGATCAGGTCCACGTCGCCCGGCTTCCCGCCGCCCGCCTCGAGCCGCTGCAGCAGCTGCTTGAGCCAGTGCGTCCCCTCGCGGCAAGGGGTGCACTGCCCGCACGACTCGTGGGCGTAGAACTGCATGAGGTTGACCATGGCCTTCACCATGCAGACCGAATCGTTCATGACGATGACGCCCGCGGAACCCACCATGGTGCCCACGGCCTTGAGGCCGTCCGGATCCATGGTCACGTCGATCTGGTCCGCGCGCAGGACGGGCACGGAGGAGCCGCCCGGGATGACGGCCTTCAGGGGACGGTCGCCCAGGATCCCGCCCGCGTGCTCGTAGATGAGCTCGCGCAGGTTCACCCCGGAGGGCAGCTCGTACACGCCGGGGCGCTTCACGTGGCCCGAGATGCCGTAGAGCCTCGGCCCCGGGGCGCTGGGGGCGCCGATGGCGGCATACCACGCCCCGCCGTTCTTGATGATGAGGGGGACGTTGGCGTAGGTCTCCACGTTGTTGATGTTAGACGGCTGCCCGTAGACGCCGTAGCCGGCGGGGAAGGGCGGCTTGAGCCGGGGCTCGCCGCGCTTGCCCTCCAGCGAGTTCATGAGGGCCGTCTCCTCGCCGCAGATGTAAGCTCCCGCGCCGCGGGCCACCCACACGTCGAAATCGAACCCGGAGCCCAGGATGCTCTTGCCGAGGAACCCGCGCTCGTAGGCCTGGTCCACGGCCCGCTGGAAGATCCTGGCCCCCTGCGGCATCTCGCCGCGGATGTAGAAAAAGCATCCCGCGGACTGGGTGGCGAAGCCCGCCAGGATGATGCCCTCCAGGATGGCGTGGGGGTCGTTCTCAATGA
>JAKAJA010000305.1 GCA_021814085.1 Acidobacteriota bacterium
GCAAGGGGCTCAAG
Source organism: Acidobacteriota bacterium (assembly GCA_021814085.1). GTDB lineage: Bacteria > Acidobacteriota > UBA4820 > UBA4820 > DSQY01 > JAKAJA01. The sequence continues at coordinate 15 of JAKAJA010000305.1, forward strand.
GATGCCCTGGGCGACATCCACGGTCCGACGGACGCCAAGGCCAGAGCCAAGAGCATGGAGGACCTGGCCAAGGCAGTCCGGGACGTGCGGTCTGCCGAGGCGCAGGAGGCCGCCTCCAGCTTCCAGGCAGCTGAGGGCAAGAGGGCCATCACGGCGGCGGCGAGGGCCCTGAGCCAGGCTCTCGATAAGCAGGAGAAGGCGGAGCGCGACCTCCTGGCCGTCCAGAAGGCCAGCGCCCTCAGAGAGGCGGGAGGCGACCAGGCGAGGGTCAGCCGGATCAACGAGCAGTACCGGCAGGCCGATCTCGCCCTGGCCAAGAAGTACGAGGATGCGAAGGTCCAGCTGACGCGGACCTGGGCCGCCAGAGTGGAGGACATTGACCGGTCCGTCCGGGCCGCGGAGAAGGCCAACCGGAAGAAGGACTTCCGCGACGCCCAGCACCAGGTGGCGGCGTACTCTGCGATGGAGGAGGCGCTTTACTCCCGGTCCACCAAGCAGTTGCACAAGATGAACACGGACCAGCTGCGCGACCATGTGCGGACGCTCCATGAGCGGCTGGCCGCGGTGCGGGCGGCTGGCCTATCCACGCTAGACTTCGATAAGCAGGTGCATGACGCGGAGATCCTCCTGGCCAAGAAGGAGGCCAAGGAGCGGGTGCTCCTCGCTCTGGACACGATGTCCGAGCTCCTAGGCGCCGCGTCAGCTGCCTTCGGCAACAACAAGGCCCTGGCGATCGCGATCATCAGCACATACACGTCCGCGCAGAGGGCCTACGAGTCCATGGTCTCCATCCCCTACGTGGGGCCCGTCCTCGGCGCTGCTGCTGCGGCGGCGGCGGTCCTCGCTGGCCTGGCCAGGGTGAAGCAGATCGAGAAGACGGAGCCCCAGGCCGGAGGCGGCAAGGGCTTCGACGACCCGCAAAACGACGCGCTGGCCTACCAGGGCGGCAGGAAATGGGCCGAGGACTGGGTGTCCCTGACGTCCAGGGGATTCGCGGATCGCCTCGGTACTCTCCTGGGCTCCTCAACCGGCCCCAGGACGGTCCTGCAGAGCATCACAAACCGGAACACTTACGGCCCCCGCCCCATCATCGACGCGAAGATCACCACCCTGAGCAACCGTCACGGCGAAGCGGTGGTGGAGGACCTGGCGCGGCGGATTGACCGGAAAGCTCCCTCCGTGGCCCGCCTCCGGCTATCCCAGCCCAGGGTTGAGCGGGGGTCCGCCAGGAGGATCAGGCCGTGAAATGGACCCAGGATCTCCGCATCCGCTCCGTGGTGAAGTCCACGGGGGCGGTGCTCCGCACGTTCGCCCCGGCTACCCCGCCGATGGTGGCCGATCCCAACTACGACTGGGAGCAGCTGGATAGACGGCTGGCCAACGGCGGCGACGACCCGGTTCCGCAGGGGTGGAGGCCCAAGATCACACTGTCCTTCCTCTGCAGGGCGGGGAGGATCAAGGGCGCTTCCGGATTCTGCGACCTTGAGGACGTCTTGAGTGACGCATCCAGCCGGTTAAACGCCCTGGAGCTCGCCCTCCACGGGAGCGACTACAAGCGGGTCTACATCCTCGCGGGCTCCATCACCGACACCCCAATCGAGGGGAAATACATCGGACTGCAGCGCGACATCGAGTTTCAGGCCACACAGCGGCAGGCCACCTACCCGAAGCGGGATGGAGGTGCGTGGTGATCGAAGTATGGCTCTACTCACCATCCGGCGCCGCCTACAACCTGACGGAGGCGAGCGAGTTCAAGGTCATGGACGACTCGCTTCCGGACCTGACCGCGGACCTGCAGGACAAGGACGGCTTCATCACCGACGCCGAGATGAGCCTCACGGCCGACAACGCAACCGGCTGGTGGTCACAAGTGAAGAGCTCCATCGATCCGGACGGGCGGTTTGACGAGGCCGGGTGGCTCTCCTCAAAGACTCCGGGCGTCTGGTTTCTCCAGGTGCTCAAGGCGGGGGCGGTCCGGTGGGAAGGCGACATCGTCGATCCGAAGCAGGTCAAGATCGATGATTCGGACGGCGCGAAGACGTGCGAGTTCACGGCCTCCGGCACCCTGAGCCGGTTCAAGAGGTACAATGCCGGGCTCATCAAGCGCGACATCCCCACCCCGTTGACTTGCACCTCCGACAAGGCGGCCCATCCGAAATGGATCACCCTGGACCGGCCCATTTCCGAGGCGCTCCTGGTCGCCAAGGACAAGCTGGAGCTCCAGAAGTTCGCCGCGGACATGAAGCCCAGCCAGGTGGAGGTAGAAATCAAGGCGACTCCGGCCGAGGACTCCTCGCTCCCGGCCAACGTGGTCAGAATCAAGCAGAGGCTCAAGTTCGACGTCACGAACAACGCAAGCGTGGCGTGTCTCACGCCCTACCACCGCGGCGAGACGGCCCTGCAGCTGGTGACGCTGATCTGCGACCACTGCAACGTGCCGGCCGCCCTTCGGGATCTCGACCCGGCCCTGGCCGACAGGGTGGTCCCCTACGCGAACTTCGCGGACAAGGACTGCGGGGACGCCCTGAGCGAGCTGGCCGACTGCATCCCGGCTGTTATGTGGCGGGACGAGACCGGCTTTCACGTCCGGAAGTTGGACTCCGGGGTTGCCGCCGGCCCAGGGAAGGCGCTGGACGACCTCCTCATGGAGCCAGTCTATTCGGCGTGCTGGGAGCATTACCACTCGGCCGTCTCGGTCACCGGGGCCACCGACCGGCGGGCAAAGAGGGGGAGGATCACCTACCCCAGCACCACGCTGGACATCAAGACCGATTTCCTCGATGAGCTTGCAGACCTCCAGGCCCTGGCCGATGACCTATGGCCGTTTTACGCCTTCCGGCGCGAGGCCGCCGAGGCGAAGCTGGCCGACGACGGCACCCAATACCACTTCTGGGCTGACGTGACGATCGGCGGAAGGCCCTACAAGGTGGCCGGTTACACCGAGCCCATGCTGAGCGTGGATCCCGAGAGCCTGTCCACCGTGACGCTCCGGCTCTGGGAGGCCGGTGAGGCCCCACCCCTGGCCGGCGATGCCGAGGACGACGACGAGGTGCTGGACACGGACCCTCCGCCGGAGCCCTCCTTCGTGGCGGTGACCAAGGACTATGCGGCCTGGCCCCTCATCGCGGATCTCTTCGACGAGAAGGAGTGGCGCAGGAAGAAGAAAACGCGAGTCCAGGTGGGCACAGTCGCCGGTCAGCCCCTTTACCAGGAGCAGGTCTGGCGGTTGTGGGTGGTGATCTTCGACTTCGAAGGGGATCTCCGGCGCCTGGTCGACTTCTACATTTCATGGTGGGATCCGGACAAGCAGCGGAAGAACTGCCACAACCACTCCAACTTCCCATGGTTGGGGATGGCCGACGACGGCCACTACTACGCCCCCATTTACATCCTGGCTGGGAACAAGCGGCTGGTGGACGTCCAGGCGGTCTACTGGGACGGGCAGATGGGCGCCGAGACAGACGGCGTGCTCACCGGCTACACGGACACGCTCCCAGACGATCCGGGCACCGACGACGAAGTGCCACAGCCGGCGACCCTGACGCAGATCGTGACCTACCTGGACGACGTGCCAGGCACCCCAGGCAAAGAGGCCAGCGTCGACGTGCTGGTGGGTCTGGTGCCCGACACGCCGAAGAAGCACGTCCACGCCTACCTCCTCAACAAGGACAACGGCAAGCACTACCACGCGAGGACGCTGGTC
>JAKAJA010000306.1 GCA_021814085.1 Acidobacteriota bacterium
TCCGACGGCTCGTCTGCCGTTCACCAAAGTCTGATGCTTCGCTCTGTCGCAGTGGACCAGAACCCAGGACTCGCCGCCGTCTCGCTGGAGCGTGAACTGGTGGGCGGAGCAGAAGCAGGCCTCCTCACCCAGCCGTTTGAGCAGACTCGCTCCGACCTCTGTCCTGACCGCCATGGCCCTGGTTGCACCCAAATGGCTGGCGAGCACAATCTTCTTGGGGGTAGCTGTTTCCTTGGATGCGGACCTGACCGAGGACTTGCCCGATTTCTCGGCTAGGGCGACCGTACCCTTGGCTCGCTCCGCAACCTTCCGCAACCCCCTGGCCGCTGAAGAGGTCTTCCCGCCCTTCAGAACGGTGTGCAGTTCCTGAGCCGATGGCCTGTCTTTGGGGTCCGGGGACAGGCACCGGTGGATCGTTTCGACCACGGCGTCATGGTTCTCCGAAGGGAGGATCCGGCCCTCCAGGACAGGAGGTGCGGCGCGGCCGGCCAGCGCCCTCTCGCAGTAGACCTCGTCATCTTCCGCCCAGTAGGGGTGATCTCCGGCTAGGATCTCGTAGAGCATGAGGCCGCAGGTAAAGACATCGGAAGCGGAGGTCGGCACATCGCCCCGAAGGTGCTCCGGCGAGTGGTAGTTGGGGCTACCGATGTAGCCCTGCTCCCCGTCCCAGGGGGCCCGTTGGTCCGCCAGCAGAGAAAAGTCCATGTCCACGAGCTTCAGCCGGTAGCCGGCGGCGATGGCCTCGTCCCGGATGAGCTCCACGTTGCCGGGTTTCAAGTCGCAGTGGACTATCTTTGCCTCGTGGAGCTTGGCTATACCTGCGACGAGAACCTTGGCCAGAGTGAGGCGGGTCTCCCAGGGGACGGAGCTGGAGCGCGACTTCATGCCGGCCAGGAAATCCTCCAGACTCTTTCCGGCGTCGATGTACTCGAAGACCTGGTAATAGGCCTGCCCCGTCCCCGGCGAGGAGAATTCGAAGAATTCGATGAAGCGGTAACAGTTGTTACGGGCCTCGGAATTCTCAACCCGGCGCTTCAGCTCCGCCTGGTACGCCTGATAGGCCCTGTACCACTTGACCTTTGACCCGGGAGACTTGTACTGCTTGAGGAATACCTTGACGCCGCCGCTATCGCGGGCCTCGTAGGCGACGGCCATGTTCCCTCGATTGAGCTCCCGCACGATCGTATAGGTCTTCACCAAGCTGCCGGATTTCAGAATGAGCGCCATCGGTTCGCCTCCCTAGCGTGAGCCTGCGTCGCGCAAGTGCTGGTTCTTCAAGCGGTGCCTCCTTGCCCGAACAGAGCGCGGTGGACGCGCTTGGTGGTCCCACCCTGCATGGTGGAAACGGACACCGACTTGCCCATCGCGCCGAGGATCTGCTTGAAGTCGACACTGGGAAGGCCCGCCCCGGCCGAGTCGGGGATGGTCCACTCGGAGCGATCCACCTGGGCCAACTCGGAGAAGACCGGCGAATCGGGCGAAACCAGGAACAACATGACCCTCAGGTCCTGGATCTTCTCGATGAGGTCTTGCAGGAGACTCTCCTGCTCGCTCAGTCCCGCCCCGCCCTCGAAGGGTTCGTCGGTCATTTGGATGATGACGCGGTGGCAAGTGGCCGCGTCCCGCCAGGGGAAGTCGAGCGCGCAGTCCAGTCCGACGAGCGCCGCCTCGTCCCCGTGCGTTCCCACGGAGGCTAGGCCCCGCCGGAACTCCTCCACGTCCGCTGTGAAGAAGCGCCCTTGGGAGCCCTGTGGCCCGTAGAGCGCTACCGGCAGGGAGCGGTTGAAGATCGACTCGGCTTCGAATCCGAAGGGGCCACCCCCCCCGGAGCACCGGTGGGCCACGTAGTCGAACCGCAGATCCCAGGCCATCTGCCCCGAGCTCCGCAAGCCCTCGATGAAAGCGGTCACGTGTTTGCGAACTCCTTCGAAACAGGGACTCATAGAACCCGACGCGTCCAGACAGAAGACGATGTCCGCCACACCTTTCGTGCTCATGGCTCACTCCAAAGGTGGCACTTCGGCCGAGGCCGAAACGCTCTTGGCCATCTGATCGAGGACCTTCCGGAAGCGGGCGCTGTCGGCGCTCAGCTTGTCCAGCCCCGCCTGGAAGCTCCCGCCCACCGCCTCGAAGGTCTCCACTTCGCACTTGTCCAGGCTGCTCAGGTCCACGTAGCAGGGAAGGTTTGGCACGAAGCAGTTTAAGAAGATCCGGCCGTTGGTGAGCGCGTTAGCGACGTCATCGAGGGTGCCCCCCTTGGCCTCGGCAAGGGCCATGGTCGGCTTGTAGGAGGCGTCGCTAAAGACGATGATGACCCGGGTGGCCTCAGAACGGTACCGCCACCTACCGGGATCCTCCGCCGCACCCTTCCCGCTCTGCTCCATCGTGGCGACTTTGTACAGCGCGTCCAGCAGTGACTCGGGGTCGTCCCCGCCACCTTCCGGCTGAAGCTCCCGAAGCTGTGACTTGAGAACCGCCACGTCACGGACGAACGGGTTGTCTTCCAGGGGGACGGCATCGGCCTCGTAGTCTCGGTATCCCACGACCTTCGCCCGCCAGTCCCTTATGGGAAGGTTCCCTCCCTGCAGCCCGTCGATGAAGACTTCCACGTTCCCCTTCAGGGCGTCGATGCAGGGAGCCATGCTACCCGTCGCGTCGATGAGGAACACCAAGTCCACCACACCCTTCACTTTCTGAGCCTGCTCTACCATGATTCACCTCCCCATCCTTCTTCTGTCGCTGAAAGAGTGGAAGAACCACCAGCGCGGTACCAGTCTCATCGTAATCTCCCTCACCTGGACCATCGCGTTGCGCTTACTTTGCTGGCTCTCATGCGGGGGTCCTGCTGTTCCCTCTTAAGCATTGACCATGCCAGGGATCTGGCCTTCGACAAGCCTAGACACCAACCTTTTCATTATCAGGCAGTTGCTTATTAGCAAGGACTGCATGGCCTTTCCGAGGGCTGTGGAGTGGGCAAGAATGATGTGAGATATTTTGTGACACAAGTGTTACCTGATATATCACTTTTGCCCCATCCTGAGGCCCTAGCACTGCGTCTATCGCGCCGCCGTCCATGGTCTCGGCCTGGGGGATGGCTTCGGCGCGAGCCGCTAACTGGTCGGCAAATAGAGCTTGTGTTGCGGGTTGCCATTCACAAAAGGTAGGAAAATGCTCCGAACAAAGGTGTACAAGAACCCCCTTGCCGCGCTTTCCTAAATGGTGTCCAGCGCCCAGCCAGGCTTCTCATGCTCCCTTGCAAAGAAACCAATTTGGGCGCTCCTTGGATGAGAGGGGCGTCGAATCAGGCGATCAATATCAATTGTCTTCCCACAGAGCATTTACCTGGCATGGAGCAGGGTTGGCGCGGCATCTGCCGCTGTCAACTTCGCCTGCCTCCCGTCTATTCTTCATTGCCCCGCAGAAACGTCTTGTGCGTCTTGGCGATCTCCGCCTCGACCACCTCCCTCGGCCTGCCGTAGCGCTCCCTTGAGAACTGGCGCAGCCCCTGTTCAAGGGCTGGGTCCGCACCCACAGGGGGCGGGGAAACATCGAGGTTGAACGGAGATTGGCCGAGGGCGCCGAAGCTGCGGATGTAAGCCCGGAAATTGGGGAGGGAAACGAGGTCCCGCCCCGTGAACTCGGGGGAGAACACGGGATCAAAGAAGTCCCTGTCCTGTGGGCCAACGCGAAAGAGAATGGTGGTGCCCACGTTCC